>JAUPKM010000613.1 GCA_030837445.1 Actinomycetota bacterium | reverse complement strand
GAGTTGCGCACGCCCCTCGCCTCGCTGACCGGCTACACCTCGCTCTACTCAGCGGGCGGGATCCAGGAGCCAGCGGCGATCGAGGACGCCATGCGCCGGATGCGAACAGAAGCCAACCGGATGTCCCGACTGGTGGATGAGTTGCTGCTGTTGGCGGAATTGGATACGGCCGCCAACCTGCGCCCGACGGATTTCGACTTGGTCGCGGCGGTCGATGGGCTGGTCACCGACGCCAGGGTGCGACTCCCTGATCGGACGATCACACTGCAAGCCCCAGCCGAGTGCTTGGTCGCCGGTGACCCCGACCGACTCACTCAGGTGTGCGCGATTCTGCTGGACAATGCTGGCAGACACTCGGCCGCAGGAACCCCGGTCGAGGTGCGCGTGACCGTCGACGACGACCGAGTGCGGGTCGCGGTCTCCGACAAAGGACCTGGACTGTCGCCCGCCGAGGCGGCTCGCGTATTCGACCGCTTCTACCGGACCGACTCGGCCCGCGATAGCCGCACGGGCGGCAGCGGGCTGGGACTGGCCATCGCGGCTGGCATTGTCCAGGCCCATGCCGGGGAAATCGGGGTGGTGAGCAGTGCGACGGGTGGCTCCACCTTCTGGTTCGAACTCCCCACCGCGGACCCCGCTTCCTCAGATCAGCCCCAGATCGTCTGAGACAGATACCAGCCCGCCGTCGCCGCGGCCAGACCGACTGCAAGGCTCACTGCCACATTGACGACCGCCGCCAGCGATGAGTCCTCCTCGGCAAGGATCACGGTTTCGTAGCCGAATGTGCTGAAGGTCGTGAAGCCTCCGCAGAACCCCGTGCCAGCGAGAGCCACCAACCGCGCCGGAGCGGCTCCGGTGGCGGCGGCCCCCAGCAGAACACCCAGCAGTAGGGACCCGAGGATATTGATGGTCCAGGTACCCCACGGGAAAACGCTGGTGTGCCGGGATTGGATCGCCTGGTCCAGCAGCCAGCGGCTCGGGGCACCAACCGCCGCGCCGATCATCACCAGCAACAAGGTCATGAGGCCCTCCGGGGGGGTCTGCCAACCCCGGCCGCGGCTCGGGTCAGATTCAGGCCAGCCCAGGTCGCGAGCAAACCGACGGCAAGCGAAGCGAAGAAGTACGTCAACGCGAGCGGAACCTGTCCGTGCCGCAGCAGGGCATCCGTCTCGGCGGTGTAGGTGGAGAAGGTGGTGAAGCCGCCGAGTACCCCAACCCCGAGGAACGGCCGTCCGTATCGGGTCGGGGGCCAGACATCGAGCAGCAGCACCATCAGGGCCCCCAGCAGCAGACAGCCGGTGACGTTTTCCACGAACGTCGCCCACGGGAAGCCGCTCGGGCCCGTCTGCCAAGCTTCATTGAGTAGGTATCGGGCCCCACCCCCGACCGCTCCGCCGGCGGCGACAACAAGCGCCACATCCCAACGCCGAGTGGAGCTGGGACCTTGCCGTAGGGCCTGACCACCCGCAGGAACATCGGGGTCGACCGGCAATTCCGGTGGCGGCGTTTCGGACACACGTCACTCTATGCGGCGAAAGCACCGGGATGCGGGGTTGGCAGACCCGCAGGCAGGCGCGAGAACGGCCACAGCAACCTACGGACAGCTAGCCGACCGGGCGCAGCTGGTAGAACCCGTGCGCAGTCGCCACGCACGCACCGGCGTCGTCCACGATGGTCAGGTCCAACTCGAAAGTGGCCTTGCCGTCCGTCCGCGCCTGCTCCGCAAGTCCTCTGAGGTTGGCCGGCGCCATCCGCGCGTCCAGCCGGGCGTCGCTGCGAACCGGGCGCAGGAAGTCGATGTCCACGTGAGTGACGATCGGCACGAACTCAGCACCCAGCACGCTCATCGGCAGGACTCCACCCGGGAGTTCGGCGATCGCGAACAGGGCACCGGCGTACATCGTCCCGACGTGGTTACGATTCGGTTCCAACGGCATCATGAGCCTGACAAAGCCGGGCTCGATGGCCTCCACCACCAACCCCAGCCGGGCCATTGCCGGCACGGATTGGTGAACGAAGGCCGTCGCGACGGCGGGATCCAGATCGGCAGCCATACCCCTGAGCATATTGCCGCGCCACGACTAGGGTGGGGGCGTGGCGACACCGACCGAGACCGAGGCGTTGCGAAGCGCCTACGTCGCAGCCCGCGAGATCATGCGGGCAAACAGCGTCGAGTCCGCCCAGCAGTCGGTCTACACGCTGTGCGAGGCGTTGGGGGCTGGGCACACCAGCGACGTTGACGGCCACCCGGACGCGATCCCGCTGGACCTGGCATTGGACGACCACGGACCCGTCTTACCCATCTCGGCTGATCCTGCGGTGCAGGTGTTATTGACCCGGTACCTGGTGCCCGCCGTCGCTGATGCCCGCCTCGTCGCACAGCGAAGCCTGAGTTCCGAACGACTCGTGACCGAGGCAACCCAGGATCCCCTGACCGGCCTGTGGAATCGTCGATCGCTCGAGCTCGCCATCAACCGCACAACAACCGGGGACTGCATTGCGCTGCTCGACCTCGACCACTTCAAGCGGGTGAACGACACCGGCGGCCACGAGGCGGGCGACGCGTTGCTGGTCACCTTCGCCCACTATTTGCGCGGTGCCGTCCGAGCCCAGGACATCGTCGGCCGGCTGGGCGGGGAGGAATTCGTCATCGTGCTGCCGGCGACACGGCTGGTCGAGGCCTGCTCAACCCTGCACCGAATCCACCAAAGATGGCAGGAGATGGCGATCTTCCATGTCACGTTCAGCGTCGGCGTCGCACCCGTGGAAGCGGACCCCACGACCGCTGAGACGCCAGGACAATCGGCGCTGCGGGCCGCAGACGCGCTGATGTACCGTGTGAAGTCCACCGGGCGGAATCGCGTGGCGTGCGCCAGCCCCTGAGCCCTACCGGCCGGGTGTGAGGAGGCAGGTCCATGACAGGTGACACGATCACCTCAGCCACCACACCATTCGACACGTCCCTGCCCCGGTACTTGGATGCCGTTCACGCCGGAGATCGAAGATCCGCCGTTGCGGTCGCAATGAACCTGCTTGACTCCGGAATCTCGCCCGAGGAAATCATCACCGGCCTACTTGCCGCCTCCCAGACGGCCATCGGCCTGGGCTGGCAGGAGGGCCGCTGGAGCGTCGCGCTTGAGCATCGGGCCTCGGCTATCACCGAGGCCGTCCTGCAGACCTTGACCGACACCGCGATGAGGGCACCCGGGGCGATCCCGGAGGGCTCCCGAGGGCGGGCCGTGGTCGCGTGCACCGAGGGGGAGTGGCATGTCCTGCCAGGCCGGATGGCCTCCGAGGTGTTACGACTGCGAGGAGTTGACGTGTCGTTCATCGGGCCATCTGTTCCGGCTGAGGAACTGGCCGACTTCCTCGGCGATGATCCACCGACGGCGGTCGCCGTCACGTGCTCAATGCCGATCTCTCTGCCCGGCGCCAGTCGCACGATCGGCGCCCTGCGCGGACTCGGCATGTACGTCCTGTGTGGTGGCCGGGGGTTCGGCCCGCAGGGCGCATGGGCCGGTGCGGCCGGCGCGGACACCTGGGCCCCGACTTTCAGTGCCGGCGCGGACCTGCTACTCGAGTTGCTGCCCCAGTCCCGACCGTCACCCCGCCTCCCAATCGGGCCGCCCGAGGTAACCGCCGAGTTGGTCCTGCTCAGACGAGACCAGGCCACCTGGGTGGAGGCGGCAGTCTCCCTTGCGCTGGCGAAGTGGCCCCACCTGGCGGAGTCCGACCGGGCCGTGCGCGCCACCCGGGAGGACCTCGGCTCAACCCTGTCAGCGGTCGGCGCCGCCACCCTCACAGCTGACTCGAGTCTTGTCGAGCAGTACGCGAATTGGTTCGAGCTTGTGATGCGCGCGCACCGACTGCCCGTCTGGTTCGTCGCGTCGGCGTTCGAGTTACTGCTGGCCGTGATCCCCACGGAGGGTCCGCTGTTGCGGGCGATGGCGCAGGCCGGCCTCGACGCCTGCAGTCCGATCACCGCGCCAATCGCCGACGGTTAGACCTCGGCCACATCTCCTGCCAGCAGCCGCTGCGGAACGATTTCCAGCGAGTAGTGGGCGGGCCCTTCGCCGGTTGCGGCCGGCGTCGATTGGTGCGTCAGTACCCACAGCAGGTCATATCGCCCGTCGGGCCAGGCGGCGGGCACATCAGCGGGGTCGACCCCCAAAGCCCGGGCCAACGACGGAATCTCGCCGTGGTGCCACACCACCAACGCCGGTCGCCTGTCGGCGAGGATCTGCGCCGCCAACTCGTCGACCTGGCCGTGCCCGTGGGAAGCATCAACCTCTAAACCCAACCGATCTGCGGCCGGCGACGCGGTGTCAAGTTCCCGCCGGCTTTTGGCGTGGCTGGTCGGTTTGGTGGCAAAGACCCGCTCCGGCCGGACGAGCCCTGGCTGCGCCACACTCGGCGGATGCGCCATCAGAGCCGCCAGCGCACCCGCCCGCTGCCAGCCGACCACCGTCAACGAATGGGGATCCGCGCGACCCAGCCGGTCCACCCCGAGCGAACCGGCGGTCGGCTCCGGCTTCTCCGCGTGCCGAGCCACGATGATGATCTCGGGATGGTTGCTCACCCGATCATTCTGCCCGTTCCCATCCCTGCGCAGCTCGAATCTGGCCGCGTCTCTATCCTTGCTACCACTCGCCATGGGACCGGTGCTCCTGCGCCTAGCGTGGCAGCACTGACAACACCGACCTAGAAAGGGTCAGCCATGCTCAAGGGATTCCGCGACTTCGTGCTGCGCGGCAACGTGATCGACCTGGCAGTCGCGGTTGTGATCGGCGCGGCCTTCACCGCCCTCGTCAACTCCTTCACCACGAACCTGATCAAGCCGATCGTCGGGCTTGCCCTCGGCGGCGGGATCGACGCCGGCCAGGTCACCGTCAACGGCCAGGTCATCGACTTCACGGCAATGGTCAATGCGATCATCACCTTCCTGATCACCGCGGCCGTGGTCTACTTCATCTTCGTCGTGCCGATGAACAAGTTCCGCGCGAAGCTCGGCAAGACGGACGCCGAGGAGGAGGCCGAGGAGCAGGTAGTACTGCTTCGCGAGATCCGCGACCTGCTGGCTGATCGCGATGGTCACCGCAGCTGAGCGCACCGGTGACATCCCGACAGACCGCACCGCGCTGACCGACTATCGTTGCCAGTTAGAGGCTCGGTACCCCCTGGGGTACTCTCGCAGGAGGTACGGGAGAGTCCACCGAGCGCACTGGAGCTGACCGCATGCCCCCGCAAGAACGCCTGACCAGAGTGGATTCGAACGGGGTTCGAGTGGATCGTCGCACGGTGTTGCGCGGCATCCTGGGCCTCGGGACGCTTGCCGCGGTGCCGGGTCTGGCGGCCTGCGGCCAATCGGACAACGGAGCAACCGCCAGCTCGCCCGCTGCCACACCGACCGGAACAGCTACCACCGGCGGGTCGCAGTCAGCCCCAGCACCGCAGCCCGCTGTGCGGGCTTCGGCCAATGGAGTGCTCGCAACGAATTTGACCGCGACCAATTCGCAGCTGACAGTGCTCGGCGAGACCATCGACACGATGGTCTACGAGGGATCGCTGCCTGCGCCCACCTTCCGGGTGAACCCCGGCGATACGCTCCGCCTCACGCTGACGAACAACCTCAGCCCGATCGGCAATCAGGGCGGTATGGGCCAGATGGGGGGCCAGGGTCAGGGCGGGATGGCAGACATGTCGGATAACGGCACGAACCTGCACACCCACGGTCTACACGTTTCGCCGACCGGAAACAGCGACAACGTGTTCTTGGACATCGCGCCGGGAGCCTCGCAGGACTACGAGATCAAAGTCCCCGCTGACCACTGGGGCGGACTCAACTGGTATCACCCCCACCGGCACGGTTCGGTGTCGCTGCAGGTGCTTGGCGGAATGGCGGGCGCCCTGATCGTCTCCGGTCCACTGGATGAGGTGCCCGAGGTCGCCGCCGCCACCGAGCAGGTACTCGTGCTGCAGCGGATTCAGAACGGTCCGGCGATGATCGCGAGGATGTCCTCGATGCATGACAACCGATTCCTCTCGTTGAGTGGCAACCCGGCATTCACCACCAATGGGCACATCAACCCGCAGGTCCGGATGAGGCCCGGAGAGGTGCAGCGCTGGCAGATCGTGAACGCGGATCCGATCGACTACTTCGACCTGGCTCTGCTCGACCAACGCCGGGCCCCGCTGCCCGGTGGGCTCAAGTTCCTCGCCCGCGACGGTATGACCTTGCCCGTTCTGACCAAGGCCGATGCCCACCTGATGGTGCCCGGCAACCGATTCGACATTCTGGTGCAGGCGCCCACGAACGCTGGCACGTTCACCCTCACCGGCCGCACGGCCGTCGGCTTCGGTCAGCCGGATATCGATTTCCTGACGGTGCAGGTCACCGGGGCGCCGAAGCCGATGTCATTGCCGACCCGCCTACCGAGCCAGGTGACACCGATCGCCGCCAACCAAGTGACAGCGCGGCGCAACGTGACCTACGGCTCCTGGCAGGGCGCGATGAGTGTCAATGGCGTCACCTTCGATCAGGGACCCGATGTGATGGCCCTCAAGGTCGGCACCATCGAGGAGTGGACCATCCAAAATCTGACGAACCAGCAGCACGCGTTCCACATCCACACGAACCCATTCTTCGTGGTCGCCGAGAACGGCAAACCAGTGCCGGAACCCGCCTTCTGGGATACCTACCCGATCCCGCCGGCCACAGGTCCCGACGCGCCGGGCAGTATCACCGTCAGGATGCACCCGGTCGACTTCACCGGCAAGATCGTGCAGCACTGCCACATCCTGCCGCACGAAGACGCCGGAATGATGGGTGTTGTTGACCTAGTGTGACCCCATGCCGGGCGATGCGTCGAACACGATCGAGCTGGGAACCGCCACGGCCATCGCCGCCTTCCTGATTCTCGCCTTTAGCCTCACGGCCCGGAAACTAGGTCGTTGGAACCTGACTGCGCCGATCGTCTTCCTGCTGGCCGGCTGGCTGCTGAGTCTGGCGTTCGGTGGCACGGCGGACCACTCCGAACCGCTGAAAGTGCTGGCCGAGGCCACCTTGGCGATCGTGCTGTTCACCGACGCGGCCGGGATTCGGCCCCGCCAGATTGGGCATGACGCGGCCACAGTGTCGCGGTTGTTGCTGATTGGGCTGCCGTTGACGATCGCCGCCGGCACTCTGCTCGCGGTCGGCATCTTCCCGGAGATGCCACTCCTGATGGCCCTGCTATTGGGATCAATGCTGGCCCCCACCGACGCTGCGCTCGGCGCCGCGACGGTGCTGAACAAGGCAGTACCGGTACGGGTTCGCCGTCTGCTGAACGTCGAGAGCGGTCTCAACGACGGACTGGCCACCCCCGTGGTGCTGTTCGCGATTGCTGCTCTGGCAGGCGAGGAGGGGCTCGCGCCGGCCGCGTCGCTACTGACAGCACTGATCGAAATCGGGTTGGGTGCAGCCCTCGGCGCGGCGCTCGGCTATGCCGCCGGGGCAGCGATCCGGTTCTCGGATACCAGGCTCATGAGCACGGCTCATAGCAGGGCGATCGCGGTCCTGATGTTGCCACTGCTGGCCTACACGCTAGCCTCCGCGATCGGCGGCAACGGCTTCATCGCCGCCTTCGTCGCGGGTACCTTCTTCGCGTCCGCCCTGAAATCCTCGGACGCCAAGCCCCTGGTCCTGGCCGAGAGCATCGTTGAGCCGATGGGTTACGCGACCTGGCTGGCGTTCGGGGCGCTGGCGGTGCCCACCCTGCTGATCAACCTGGGCTGGCAGGAGTTCGTGTTCGCGGCCGCCGCATTGACGGTTCTGCGGATGGTCCCGGTGGCCCTCAGCCTGCTGGGTTCAGGGCTACGCGGCCCAACCGTTGCGTTCATTGGGTGGTTTGGTCCCCGCGGCTTGGCTTCGGTCGTCTTCGCGATGCTGGCGGTGGAGGACCTGCGTCCCTCATCAATGCTTGACGACGTGCTGGCGGCTGCAACGCTGACCATCATTCTTTCGGTGCTGCTGCACGGCCTGACGGCCGGCCCGGGCGCTCGTCGCTACGCCGCCTGGATCGCGACCGCACAGCCCACGGCCGAACTTTCGGAGTCCTCGGAGCCCCGCGGCCGAGGCCCCATGTCCCAACTCGGAACGCCAGCAGCCGCCGGTCCCGTCACTCCTGTCGGGTCGGACTGACCCGACGACCGAGCCGTCGCACGAACCAGCCACTGACCAGAAGCAGCCAGCCAAAGCCGATCAGCCAACTGCCCAGCACGTCGGTGACCCAATGAACCCCGAGGAACAACCGGCTTGGGCCCATCGCGACCCCGAACACGATCACGATCCAGCCGAGGACGGTCGACCACGGCCGCGGCAGTAGGAAGAGCAACAGAATTCCGATCGCCACCCAGCTTGTCACCCCGGACAGCGTGTGACCGGAAGGGAACGAGTACCCGGCCTCTGAGAAGTGCGGACTCGGCCAGGTCGGACGTTCCCTCGCTATCGCGTGCTTCAGGAACTCCGAGATGAACAGCCCCCCCAGCGATACCGCTGCCAGCCAGGCCAGCCAGCCCCACTTGCGGGCGATGGCCAACAGTACCAACACCAGTGCGGTCACCGGACCGGTGAAGTTGCCCGATCCCAGCAGCTGAAAGGCCTTGGCGTACCGCAGAATGTCCTCGTTACCGGCGGCGATATCGAAGAACCACACCCCGATCGGGCGATCACTGGCATCGAGCCCCGATTCCCATCCCAGCACCACCCCGGCGAGTACCAGTCCTGCAACCAACAGCCCCCCGCCGGCCAGCAGCATCACCCGCGCGCGCTCCGGGCCCGGCAACTCCCGGTAGAGCTCGATCGGCTCCTCCGGCTCGAGAAGTTCGTGCGTCTGCGTCATCCGCTGGCCTCCTGGACCCCGATGTGGTGACGATCCCGCCGGCGCCGTGTCAGCCCCCAATAGGCCCCGGTCACCGCGCCGACGACTATCGGCAGCAGGTAGGTCCCCAACCGGTACAGGATGACACCGGAGAGCACCTGTGGCTGGTATTGCGAACCGAGAAACGCGGTGTAGGCGGCTGTGTAGGCCACCTCCACAACTCCGATGCCGCCAGGTGTGACCTGCACCAACGTCGACAGCCGCCCGACTGTGTACACCGCGAGTCCGCCAACCAGACCGAGTTCCGCGGTCGGCACACCTGCTGCCCAGAGACAGACGACCAGCAGCAGACCGTTGGCCCAGTAGAGGGCCGCCACAAACGCCAACACCCGGGTTCCGCTGGCACGTAGGCCGGCGATCAGTCGCGCTCGGCCCTGCAGCGCGACATGTTCGGTGACCGTGAGGTCGCGCCGATGCCGATGCAGGCGGTGCCTGACCCAGTTCGCGATTCGACCGTATCTGCGGGCAAGCCAGACAGTGAAACCGGAACTGCGAAGCACCGCGACCGCGCCACCAACGCTGACCAGCGACAGGAGGGTCGCGCCAATGGCCAGCGGCAGCAGCGAGGTTGCGTCAGAGTCGCTCTGCTGGGCCAACGTCAGCGCCACGATGCCCAGCAGTGGCATCGCCGTGATCATCAGCGAGGAGAGCATCGAAACGGTGATGGTCGCCCGCGCGAAGTCTTCGGCACCGACCCCGTAGCTGCGCACCAGGGCGTACCGCACCGCCATCGCCGAAGGCCCGGGAATGAGATTTCCGACCGCTTGCGAACTGTGCTGGCAGACGAACGCCGCTGCAAACGACAGCGACGGCAGCGGCGCCGCCGTCGTCGACGTGGTCATGACCATGAGACCGACCGAACCCAGCGCGACCACCAGGAACCACCAGGGCGATATCCGTCCAAGGGACTCCGCGATGGTGCTGCCCTTGCGTAGTTCCGCCGTCAGCGACAGCACCATGAAGGCGACCACCAACAGGGCGCCGATGCCCAGCAGAATCCGTCGCAGCAGGTGCCGCACCGGGGGCAGTGCGGGGTCCCGATCGGCATCCGGGTCGGTCTCACCCCCGGCGGGCTGACCGAGGCTGCCGCCCGATGGCGACATCAGGTCGCAGCGGCGCGGCCGGGAAGATCCGCCGACGGCGTGACCGGCATCAGAGCCTTCGGGGGCACCAATTCTGGCAGCGTCGGTCGGCCGAGCAGGAACCCCTGCGCGAATCGCACATGACAGCGTCGCGCGACGTCAAACTGCGCTGGGCGCTCCACGCCCTCGAGCACCACATCGGCGCCGATCGCCTCCGCGATGGTCTGTACCGCAGCCAGGATCCGTTCATCGCGGACGGTGGGATCCAACCCCATCAGGGTCCGGTCGACCTTGATCATGTCGATTGGGAGGTCCCGCAGATAGGCCATGTTCGCGAAACCGGCCCCGAAGTCGTCGATGCCAACCCGCACCCCGAGCTCCAACAGCTGCTTCAACTGCTCGGCGGCCGCGGACCGCGACTCCAAGGCTGGCGACTCGACCACCTCCACCAGAATGTTGTCGGGGGACGTACGGTGCCGGTGCAGCGCGGCCCGCACCTCTCCCACCACATCGCTGTGCGTCAGCTGCCGCGGAGACAGGTTGATACCAACCCGGAAGTAGTCCAGGGGCTGCCCGTTTCGCTCCCACAAGGAGGTCTGCAGGACACACCTGTCGATCACCCAGGCGCCGAACTCGTCCATGAACGAGTTGCCTTCGGCTGCGGACAGGAAACTCTCCGGACCCAGCAGACCGCGCGTCGGGTGCCGCCAGCGGACCAGCATTTCCGCTCCCGCTGTCCGGCCGGTGGCGACATCCAGCACCGGCTGGGCGTACAGCGCAAGTTCGCCATTGCGTAACGCGGAGCGCAACGCAGCCGGCGAGATCGTGACCTGCGCCGGGTAACTGTCGCCCGCGCCGGCCGGCAGCGACCGGAACGCACACACCAGGTAGCCGCGCACATGCGAGAGGACATAGAGCAGATACCCAGTGATGTTCCCCTCGAAGTCGCGGAGCGGAGAGATGGCCTCGATCCGCTCGCCGGTCTGCCGGATTCGCGTCAGGCCAGCGGCAACATCGGCGGACACGGACACTGGCAGCAGTGACGGCAGTGAGATGTCGCGGCTCAGTTCCGTGTAACTGCGCGACGGCGCAGCCCGGCCACTCATCGCCGACAACGCGTCGGCGGCACCGTCATTCATGTGGACGATGGAGTGACTGCCGTCAGCGAGGCACAACACGATCGCATCGGCCGGTGTGACCACAGCGCGACTGATCTCGTCTTGCAGCGCGACGGGTAAGGAGTCCACCACTGTTGATCCCCTACTCGTCATGTCAGTCGCGACTACGACTTCCCGAAGGCCGACCCCGGACCGCTGACGTCGAGGCCCCCATCAGCCACCAGTGTGGCACCCGAGATGTAGTCGCCGCCAGCGCTCGCCAGAAACGTGATCAGGGCGGCGACCTCGTCGGCCGCCTGCAACCGTGCCAGCGGCACCACCGTCGATACCGCGGCAGGTTCCAACCCGTAGCGTTCCCAGGATTCCGTGTGCACGATACCGGGGGCGACTGCGACCAACCGGATACCGAACCGTCCCCAC
>JAUPKM010000612.1 GCA_030837445.1 Actinomycetota bacterium | reverse complement strand
GCCGACCTGGCGGGCCAAGCAGTCGGTGTCCCTGGCGGCGAGCCTGCTGCGGCCGATAGACCCGTACGTCTCCCGGGAGGATCTGAAGGCCTTCGTCGACGAGGATTACCGCTCTTCGGGTTACGCCGCCCGCCAGGAGAAGTTCGACGAGTTCTACACATTCCTCAAGCGGATGCATCCCGACGATCTGGTGGTGACGATCAGCCAGGGGATGGTGTACTTCGGGACCGTCACCGGACCCGCTGAGTTCACTCCGAGCAGCGACGGGCGGTCGAACCTGCGCCGCTCGGTCACGTGGTTCGGGCACCCCTGCCCGTGGTCGGACATTCCCAGCGACATCGCCGCCCGCCTGAGCAGACAAGGCGAAGTCCTCGACCTCAGCCCGCACCTCGAGCAACTGCTTGCACTGGCGGAACGCAGACCGCCTCGGCCGGGTCCCGCGGCGGTGCACCTGCCCAACGCCACCCAGGAACTGGCCGACCGCATCCACGTCGGCCTGGACTGGCTGCAGGACTGCGTCGAACTCCTACGCGACCGTCGCCAACTCATCTTCTACGGGCCGCCCGGAACCGGAAAGACTTACATCGCACAGCAACTCGCCTGGCACGTCACCGACAAGGGGAACGTCAAACTCGTCCAGTTCCATCCGGCGTACTCCTACGAGGACTTCTTCGAGGGCTTCCGTCCGCAGGGCGGGGCGGGCGGGCAGATCGGGTTCACCTTGAAGGCCGGGCCGCTGCGCTCGCTGGTCGACAAGGCCGCGGAGAACCCCGACGCCGCCTACGTGCTCATCATCGACGAGATCAACCGCGGCAACCTGCCGAAGATCTTCGGTGAGCTGTACTTCCTGCTGGAGTACCGCGACCAGGCCATCGACCTGATGTACTCCTCGGACAGCGCCGAGCCGTTCTCGCTGCCCAAGAACATCTTCGTCATCGGCACCATGAACACCGCCGACCGCTCCATCGCCCTGATCGACACCGCGCTGCGTCGGCGCTTCGCCTTCCTCCCACTGCACCCCTCGGAGCAGCCCACGCGCGGCATCCTGCGCAGTTGGCTGGCGGCCAAGGGCTACGACACCGCGCTGGCCGACCTGCACGACGAACTCAACGCCCGGATCGCCCACAGCGACTTCAAGATCGGGCCGTCGTACTTCATGCGGGAGAAGATCGCGACCGACACGACCGGTAAGGCACTCGATCTCATGTGGCGCACCGACATCCTGCCACTGTTGGAGGAGCACCACTTCGGGGACCGCAACGTCGACGTCCCCGGCCGGTACGGACTGCCCGCGCTGCGAAAGAGTCTGGCCGCCAAGTCCCCCGTCGCGGTCGATGACGAAGTGATGCCTGTGCCCGAACCCGGTGACGACGATGCCGACACCGCTGATCCTTACTGAGGGCGGCCCGGCGCAGGTCGTCGCACTCACCGCCGCGGAGTACCGCGCTCTCAACGACCTGGGGATCGCCACCGCCACGCCGACGCTCGACGACGGTCACTTCGACGTCGTCGCCGCGCGCAAGGTGGGGGCCGTCGCCGTCGGTGATCGCCAGATCATCGTGCGCCCGAAGATCAGCGACCTCAATCGGCTGCTGTTCATGCTGGGCTACGCCCGGAACCCACAGATCTGGCGTGACGAGCCCATCCGGGTGGACCCTGCCGACGAACTGCTGCCGGCTGTTGCAGAAGCGTTCGCCCGGATCGCCGGCCGCGCCGTCGAACAGGGGCTGCTGCAGGGATACCGGACCATCACCGACGCGTTGCCGGTACTGCGCGGACGCGTCCTGGCCGGTGAGCAGATGAGCCGCTACTACGGCCTGCCGTTGCCCATCGCTGTTCAGTACGACGACTTCACCGTCGACATCGCCGAAAACCAACTGCTGGCGATGGCGACGCTGCGCCTGCTGACGGTTCCCCGGATCAGCGCCCCCGCACGGCAACTCCTGCAACGGCTGCGCCGCACGCTGATGGAGGTCTCGGTGCCACCGCGTGGCGCGCAGACGCCCCGGTGGCAGCCGACTCGGCTCAACGTCCGCTACCACGCCGCGCTGCGGTTGGCCGAGATCGTTCTGGCGGCCGAATCCTTCGAACACCGCATTGGTGAGGTGACGGTCACCGGATACATGTTCGACATGTGGAAGATCTTCGAGGACTTCGTCACCATCGCACTGTCGGAGTCGCTGAATCACCGTGGCTGGCACTGCCAATTGCAGGCGCCGCTGCATCTGGACGAGCAACGCCGCATCGCCATGCAGCCCGACCTGCTGTGCTGTCATGGCGACTCGCGAGTCGCGGTGGTCGACGCGAAGTACAAGGCGGAGCGTCCCGAAGGGTTCCCGAACGCCGACCTCTACCAGATGCTGGCCTACTGCACCGTGCTGGGCCTGCGCGAAGGGCATCTGATCTACGCCAAAGGCAACGAGGAAGGCAGGGTTCACACCGTGCAGCGCTGCGGTGTCACGATCCATTGTCGGGCGCTTGACCTAGGGTTGGGCCCCGCCGCGTTGTTGCGGCAGGTCGACCAGTTGGCCATTCGGGTAGCGGCGTGAGGGCTACCAGGCCGCAGGGATTACACCAAGTCTTGTCTAGTCCAGACTTGACGTAGTTGTCTAGTGTGGACTGGACTTGTTGGCGTGCCGTCACGGAGCGAAGTCCTCAAGAAGATCACCAAGGCCGCCAAAGCCAACGGCATCACCTTCACCAAGGACCGCGAACCCAAACTCGGAAAGGGCTGGTGGAAATGACCACCTACCAGGCAAAAGCCAGCCGCGTCGGCAAATACTGGCTAGTCCAAGTCCCCGAAATCGACAAGTACACCCAAGCCCGAAACCTGGCCGAAGTCGAACCGAT
>JAUPKM010000611.1 GCA_030837445.1 Actinomycetota bacterium | reverse complement strand
GCGGGCTCCTTGACTCGGCCGAATACGATAGGTGCCGACTGGGGTGAAAGTCCCCGAATCTGTCGTTCGACGCTACAGCGTCTGGGGGGCAAAGTGTCGGTGAGCGGTGGCCTGTTGTTCGCGTTGATCGAAGAAGCGACGGCGGATGCCCACGACGAGTCCGAGCAGACGTCGTGCTTCTTCACGATGATCGAGGAGAACCTGCTGGTTCCGTTCGACACGCGGATGCTCGGTATGCAGGTGACGGTCGAGTCGGTCGACCTGACCGATGACGAGCGGATCGTCGCGGTCTGCTCCCGCGGCGGGCACCGGCAGCGCGTGTCGATACTGGATCTGCCCCTGCCGGATCCGGCGCCAGAGGGCGTGGAGTGGATCGAGGCGTACCGGGTCTGGTCGAGCGGCTCGTGGTCGTGACACAGACGCCGGACCGCCGGCCGTCGAGGGCCTAGGCTCGGAATCACCGGTTCCCTCGCCCCGGGCGGCCGTGACGAGCCCCCCGAACAGGAGTCGGAAGAGGCGGACCGTGGAGTTCAGGCCGCTTCGGGAGCGCTCGAGTTCGGTGGAGGGGAATGTTCGTGACGACGGACGCACCGGCGCGCTGGCGCCCGGCTCGCGCCGGGATCCTGAACGTGTACCAGTACGAGGACGAGACGCTGCACTTCGCCGACGGCCGGCTTCTCCTGCGCGGGGTGAACGGCTCGGGCAAGTCGACCGCCATGAACATGCTCCTGCCGTTCCTGCTGGAGGCCGACACCCGCCGCATCGACGCAGCCGGGGAACAGACCGGTGTCCTGACCTCGTGGATGCTGGCGGACAACGACGACACCCAGCGCACCGGCTACCTGTGGCTGGAGTTCGCCCGTCGGGACCCGACGGCCCCCGACGGCCTGCTCCACCACGCCGTCGGGTGCGGTATCCGCGCCAACCGCAGCACGAACCGCACCACGTCCTGGTGGTTCTCCACCCCCCGCCGACCGCGCATCGACTTCTGCCTGACCATCAACCGGGTCCGGGGATGTCCCAGGAACGGCGTGACCGGCCGGACAGCTGACGGGTATCGGCCGGGAAGGTGCGGCTCTGTGCAGTCAGTCCGTCGTCCGGCGCCGGCGGGGCGGCGGGGTGATCAGTGTGCGGGCTGCTTCGGTGGCTCGTGCGGCGATGTCGTCGACAGTGCTCGCGTTGCGGGCGAAGAAGCCGTCCGCGAACAGTGACGCGTAGCCGTGGGCCACGGCCACCGTCGCCTCGACCAGCAGCAGGGCCTCGTGGTAAGTCGGCGGTCCGGTGGCCGCGGCGAGCTCGAACAGCGTGGTCATCAGCGCCCGGGTCTGCTCGCGGCGGGCGTCGTCGGCGAGTTCGTACAGTTCGGCGGCGTAGATGACCGGGAAGCCGGCGCCGGTGCGCACCACGTACCGGACGTAGGCGCCGGCCGTCGCGGCCAGCCGGGCGGTCGCGTCAGGGCCCGCGGCGTCGGCGGCTGCGCTGATGGCGGCGCGCAGGTCGTGGGCGGCGGTCGCGGAGATCGCGCTGAGCAGGTGGTCGCGGTCGGCGAAGTGCCTGTACGGCGCGGCGGAGCTTACCCCCAGCCGGCGGGCGACGGCGGCGACCGAGAAGCGCTGCAGGCCGCCCTCGGCCAACAGATCGAAACTGGCCCCGATCAGCGCCGCGCGCAGATCGCCGTGGTGGTAGGCCCGGTCCACCGACACGCCACTCTCCCGCTTGCCTTCGTGTAAGAAGGTTCTTACATTAGCAGTGGTGTTTTTCGTGCACAGCGGAGGCGCCTATTGCCCAGCGGAGGCACTGTTCAGACAGCGGAGGCATTGTGAGCATCCGGCTCGGATACCAGATTCCGAACTTCACCTATCCTGGCGTCGAGGCCCGGGACATCTTCGACATCGTCGCCGCGCAGGCCCGGGAGGCCGAGGCGGCCGGGTTCGACACCGTGCTGGTGATGGACCACTTCTACCAACTGCCCGGCATCGGCGCGCCGGAGAGCAACATGCTCGAGGCGTACACGACGCTCGGCGCGCTGGCCTCGCTGACGTCGACGGTCCAGCTGTCCGCCTTGGTCACCGGAAACACGTACCGCAATCCGGCCTTGCTGGCGAAGACGGTGACCACCCTCGACGTGGTGTCGAAGGGCCGGGCGATCCTCGGGATCGGCGCCGGCTGGTTCGAGCGCGAGCACCACGACTACGGCTTCGAGTTCGGCACCTTCAGCCAGCGTTTCGAGCGGCTCGAGGAGGCCCTGACCATCATCGCCCCGATGCTCAAGGGCGAGCCGGCGACCCTCGAGGGCACGTGGTACACGGCGCACGGCGCCCTGAACAACCCGCGCGTCCGCCCCACCGTCCCGATCATGCTGGGCGGCAGCGGCGAGCAGAAGACGTTCCGGCTGGCCGCCCGCTTCGCCGACCACATGAACATCATCTGCGACGTCGAGGACCTGCCCCACAAGGTCGCCGTCCTGCGGCAGCGGTGCGAGGAGATCGGCCGCGACCCGGCCACCCTCGCCACCAGCTACCTGGTCATGGGCCTGGTCGGCGAGACCGGGCAGGAGGCCGAGGAGATCAGTGGGAGTATCCCCGAGGACTACCGCAACCGGACCTTCTTCGGCACCGCCGGCCAGGTCGCCGAACAGTTGCAGGAGAAGGTGATCGGCGCCGGTGTCGACGGCATCACCATCAACCTGGTCCGCAACGGTCACCGTCCCGGCGTCGTCACCCAGGTGGGCGAGGCCCTCAAACCCCTGTTCCAATCGGGCGGAACCGACCGGCCGGGTTCTGCCCCGCCGTCCGGGTCGTGAGGCCCGAGAGCGTCTCACGAAGGGGTTCGAGTCAGGCGTGAAGGAGATCGAGTCATGAGTCAGGTGCGGCGGTGGCGGGACTCCGGGCATCGTGAGCGTGCTGTCGAGACTGCCGGCGGGAAAGACGCCTTCGATGCCGGTATCGGTCGGATGGTCGAGGAGGCCAGGGGCTGGCGCCTTGCCCAGATCCGCAAGCGTCGGGGGCTGACCCAGGACCAGGTCGCCACGCGGATGGGTGTTTCGGACGCTCGTGTCTCTCAGATCGAGAACGGGGAGGTGGCCACTCAGGACGTGCTGGCGCGGTACGTGGCAGCCTTGGGCGGGTCGCTCAAGCTCATCGCCGACTTCGGGGACGAGCAGCTCAAGATCGCGTAGGGGACCCGGCGACGACACCCGTCCGGAGCATCACCGGCCAGAGGCACCACGGGGAAGGGTCTCGGGTCTGAGCGCGATGCTGTCGTTCAGTGACTTTCCCCAGGCCCGACCGAGTTCTTTCATCGTGGCGCGGTTGATGAACTGCGATGAGATCTGACGGACAAGGTTGTCGATGCCCGTGCTGTTGATCAGACTTGCGTGCACGGTTTCCGTGGTTGCGTTCAGTTCGGTGAGTTGCGCAGACACGGCGTTCTGGAGCATCGTGGCGATCGATTCCTGGACTGACCGGATCGTCTCCTGCACCGCAGGCGTCATGATGAGTCGATCGAGATCCACCTCGCTGAGACCGGCGAAGTAATCTGCGGCTACGCGGGAACCCAGAGTGGTGTCGGCTGCGACCCGACGTGCAATGGACTCGGTGTCGATGCCGGCGATCTCCCTCAGTCGGTCGAGCAGAGCCGTTCCCTCGCTCTTGAGGAAGCCGTTGCGCTCGGCCAGGGGAGCGAGGAGCTCGTGAAGTCGACCGGTGTCGAGGTTGCTTTTGCGGGAGGCGTCTCGGAGCGCGTCTGCGACGAGGCTGAGGTCGCCGACGGTCTCGATGAGGTCGGCGATCGTGCGCT
This sequence comes from Actinomycetota bacterium, assembly GCA_030837445.1. Classification (GTDB taxonomy): domain Bacteria; phylum Actinomycetota; class Actinomycetes; order S36-B12; family UBA10799; genus JACJWR01. The sequence goes on along the minus strand of JAUPKM010000611.1, from coordinate 2,044 downwards.
CAACAGTCATAACCGGAAGCCCGTGCACAAGGGTGATGTCCCGTGTGTCGAGAATGCGCTGTCGGTAGCGGATCTCAGGGCGCTGACTCTGACGACGAGTGGGAGTGACGAAGTCGTTCCGGTCGGCCCACAGGTCGCCGATGTCGTGGAGTCGAGCGGCGGACGCGCCGGCGATCACAACGCCCTGAGTGCGGTCCTTGATCCGCGCCTCGCCCATGGTTTTGGGATCGGTGCTCAGCCAGGCCGCCCGCAGGTCGTCAAACTCGTCGTCGGGGGCACCGGCAACCTTGTAGATCCCATGCGCGAGGCGCTTGAGGTGCCCGGCCTCGGCGAGCCGGGAGAGGTCCAGGCGCGTGATTCCGTGCACTTTGGCCTGAGCCGACGTCACCATTCCCCACTGGGAGGCCGTCAGCTCTGCGAGGAAGCGTAGTGCCTCCGCGGACTTCATGATTGGAGTGTATCTCACTAGGTGATACATTCCAAGCACTGGATGCTGAGCTTGCCGCTACAGTCCCGGAGCCGGTGCCCTGGGTCGCGGGGGTAATGCCTGTCCCGCACGATGACTACGGGATCTGGTTGCGGCCCGGCGGGCACGTCGAACCCGGGGCCGGTGCCGGGGCGGGGCGGAGTTGTCCTTGTCGGTGGAGTTCTGCCAGGTGTGACGGGTGTTCGGTGAGGAAACGGCGGGTGGCTTCGTCGACCGGTCCGACCCGGGTCGCTCCGTTGACCGCCTCCACCACGAGCAGATGGGAGGCGTCCGCGTACTCGCTGTCCAGGAAGTCGGAGCTCTGGGTCGTCACGATCACCTGGGTGTGTCGGGAGGTTTCGTACACCGCGTCGTAGAGTGCACCGGCCCGTGAGGGGTGGATCGCGGTCTCCGGTTCTTCGATGGCGACGAGCGGGATGGTCCCGGTGAGTACTTCCGGCTGGAACAGTGCGGCCAGCACACCGGCGCTGCGGACGGTGCCCTCCGACAGGGCGTGCCGCCGGAAGACCTTGACGTGGGGGTCACCGGGAGCGCTCGCCCCCGTGTTGACCGCCGCCCAGTACGCCGCTCCGGCCCGGCCGGTCCAGAATCGCGCCTCGATCGTGGAGAAGTCGCCGTCCCGCCGTTCGTCGACCCCGAGCGCCTGGGGAACCAGGCTCCGCAGGTACCCGTCCAGTTCCTCCTTGGCCAGGGGATACTCGGCCGCGATCAGGCCCAGGACCTGGCCGACGTTCTCACCACGCGCTCCGAGGACCCGCGCCGGGGTCGGAGCGTCCTCGACCTTCCGCAGAGTGGCGGAATCCAGTTCGTAGAAGCGCATGGCCCGGAACGCGGATTCGACGAGCTCGACCGGACTGTTGAGGGCGAAGGCCGGGAGCAGGAGACGGTCCTGGGGCCGGCCGAGGGGAACGCCCCGCAGCGGTTCGGGGACAGGACCCCGTTCTGCGGAATCGGGGATCGCGGGAGAAGAACTGCCGGCGATCTCGCCGTCGATGACGGTGAATTCTTCCGTGGACCCGTCGCCGAAGGTCAGGGTGCATTGTTCCCGACGCACGGTGTACGCGGAACGCCGCTCCTCGTCACGGCCGATCTCGAAGCCGTAGGTGGCCCGCGCTTGGGTCCCGTGGGCACCGACCACGAGGTCGACCTCGATGGCGAAGGTCTCGGCCTGCCGGTCGTCCGCCGACCGGTGCAGGATCTGGTCCAAACCGCCCCGGGTCGCCAGCGCCTGGCCGAGCGAGGTGGACAGCGCATCACCGACGAACCGCAGCGCGTCCAGGACGTTCGACTTCCCGGCAGCGTTAAACCCGACGAGCACGGCAAGCGGCCCCAGAGCAATGTCGCACCACGCGACAGAGGTGAAGTTCCGCAGGCGCATCCGTGCGACGCACGGCTCACGACGTCCTGGGTCACCACTCATGCGACGCCGACTCCCCTCCCCTTGGCACTCGATACATCGTAGGTGTTCGGCCCCCGCAGCCGTCGCCCCCCGGATCCTGCCCGACAGGGGACGTCGAACGGCGGGACCTCCGTGCCCTGGGAAGCCGTCCCGGTGGC
>JAUPKM010000092.1 GCA_030837445.1 Actinomycetota bacterium | reverse complement strand
TCGCGCAACCTTCATCAAAACTGACGTGTGCCCGGCGGAGTTGCATATCGACAGGGAAACAATTGCTCCGTGCGGACGGATGGAGTGGGGTTGACTTCTATGTCTCCATAAACATCACGACATCTCGAAATTCACATGATCATTCGATGTTCAAGTGTTGGCATACAAAGACTCCAGGACCCCCGTTTTTCGTGCCGCCCCCTGCGACGTCAGAGTTCGTTCAAACCCCCATAAAAGGGAAACAACAATCAAACGGGTAATCGAGGCGCAGAGCGGTGCCAAAAGGACGGCTTCGATGAAGGCGCAAGAGTGGCCGAGGGCGTGCTCACCCGGTCGGGCACCTCAATACCGGAAGGTGCTGACGGCCGCGTTGATCTGATCGGACAGCTCGTTGAGCTGACGGGCGGCGGCCTCGGCGGTCGCGGCCGTCGTCTTGGTCTGCTCGGCGACGGCGACCACTTCGGCCATCTGGGCGCTGACCTGGCCGGTGCCGTTCGCGGCGCGGTTGAGGTCAGCGGTCATGCTGCCGGTCGTGGCGCTCTGCTCCTCGACGGCCGAGGCGATGGTCTCCTGGTAGGTGTTGACCCGGCCGATGACCTCGTTGATCGCGCCGAGAGCTGTGAGGGCGCTTCCGGTGTCGTTCTGGATCGCCTCGACCCGGCGGCTGATCTCGTCGGTCGCGGCCGCGGTCTCCCGGGCGAGGTCTTTGACCTCGTTGGCGACGACGGCGAAGCCCTTGCCGCTCTCGCCGGCCCGCGCCGCCTCGATGGTCGCGTTGAGAGCGAGCATGTTGGTCTGCTCGGCGATCGCCGTGATCACCTTGACGACGTTGCCGATCTCGGCGGAGGACGTGTCGAGCCGGACCATCAGTGCCTCGGTCGTCTTCGCGACGTCGACCGCCTCGGCGACCACCTCGACGGCGTGGGTGGCGTTGGTGGCGATCTCGCTGATCGAGGCGCTCATCTGCTCGGCGCCGGAGGCGACGGCGTTCACGCTGCTGGCGATGTCACCCACCGTGTTGTCGATCGAGCTCGTCCGGTCGAAGGTGGTCACCGCGCTGTCGGACAGCGATCGGCTGGACGTGAACAGCTCTCCGGCCTGACCGGTCAGGCGCGTGCTGCTCGCAGCCAGGGTGGAGACCGTCCGCCGCATCTGACCGACCGCCTGGTTCAGCGCCGTGGACATCTGCCCGATCTCGGTGGCGGTGGTGTCGTCGCTGGAGATGGTCAGGTCACCGGACGCCATCACGGTCAGGGCCCGGCGCAGCCGGTCGAGCCGGTTGATCGTCGAACGGCCGACGAACAGGGCGATCAGCGAGGCGAGGATCAGCCCAACGGCCAGGAGGCCGATGATGAGTTGCCGGGCCCGGTCGCTCGCCTCCTTGCCGGCCTTGGCGAGGGCGGCGGCGGCCGTCAAGGACGTCGTGTTGAGCGTCTCCAGGTCGGTCACGCACTTGTCGGCCGTCGGGTTGAGAGTGTTCACCCTGAACTGGTCGTAGGCCACCAGATCCCCGGTCGCCTTGATCTCACGGCCTTTGGTCCGGGCGGCGAGATAGGCGTTCCAGTCGGAGGCGAAGGCCTCGATGCCGGCCCGCTCGGCCGCGCTGACCTGACGGGACTTGTACGCCGCGATTCCCTTGGTGATCCCGTCGAAGGCTTGGGTCATCTGGTCGCCGAACTTCTTCGCCGAGGCGGAGTCGGTCGCGCTGCCCTGGGAGATCGATGCCCAGCGGGCCTTCCACAGCAAGCCGTTGAGATGGCCGGCCTCGGTGGACGGCAGCAGGGAGGACTCGTACATCCGCTGTTCCCCGTCGGACAGGTTCTGGGTCTGGACCAGACCGACGACACCGACGAGCACTGCCGCGAGACTGGTCGCCACCACGGCGACCACCATGCTCGCCCTGACGCTCAACGACCCCAGATGCGGACGCGTCAACGGGATTCGCTCCATGTCCTCTCCTCCTTGAGACACGTCACTCCCCGCGGTGGCCGATCGCCGGTACCCGATACAGCATCGGCGGAACTCCCCGTCACTTGAGTCGTGCCCGGAACACTTCGCCCGGCGTCGTCAGGGGTGCCGAACACGTGACCACACGGTCACGTCCACGTTCCTTTGCCTGGTAGAGCGCGTCGTCCGCCGCCGCGAGAAGGCGGTCACCGGTCGTCGCGACGTCGGGGTAGGCGGCGACCCCGGCGCTGATCGTGCAGCCCACCAACCGGTTATCCCGATCAGTGACGGTCACCTGAGCGCACCGTGCCCGGACGCTCTCGGCGAGCTCCGCCGTCCGCTCCAGCGACCAGCCGGGGAGCAGGAGCACGAACTCCTCACCTCCGTAGCGGACGAGCACGGCGTCCGGCGGCAGGCCGGAGGCGAGCTCGTGGGCGACCGCCACGAGCAGGTCGTCACCCACTCCGTGGCCGTGGACGTCGTTGACCTGCTTGAAGTGGTCGACGTCGAGCAGAATCGCCCCGACGCAGGTGCTGGCGCAGGCGCGGACGCCGGACGCCGATCCGTCCGCGCCGCCGCCGCCGTCGTCGTCGGACACGCCCGCGCCGAGCAGGGCGCCCAACCGCTCCCCGAGGTGGCGCCGGTTGTGCAATCCCGTCAGGGGATCCCGCCGTGCCTGCTCGGCGAGTTCGGCGCGAAGCCGCTCGTTGGCGGTCACCTGCTCACGGAGCTGCTCGACCACCGACGCGACCTCGCGACGCCGGTCCGCCAGCTCGGTGACGTCGCGGGACACCACGACCCACCCTCCGCCCAGTCCCCGCTGCCGGGGCAACGGCGTCACCCTGACGTCGAGATCGACCCATCCGTCCGGCGTGACGACGTGATGTTCGCGGCCGGACGGGCCGAACGACTCCACCGGATCACGCAGCAGATCCTCCGCGAACATCCCGATCAACGGGCCCGTCGCCTGGGGGTTACACCTCCGGTAGAGGGTCTCGGCCGCGGGGTTGACGTCGGACACCCGGCCGTCGGGGGAGACCATGAGCACCGCGTCGTCGATCCACTCCAGGACGATCTCCCGGGCGATCGGCGCGATACGCAAGGCGCCGCGCGTCAGGACGGCGTGGGACCAGACCCCAGCGGTCATGGCCGTGCCGACGGGAGTGAGATCGGCCTCGCCGCGGATCAATCCCCGCAGGAGCATGATGTTGATCACGAGCGGCAGCGTCATCGCCACGCTGATCTCGGCGATCTGGAGTCGCTGCTGTCGTCCGCCGAAGATCCACCCCCGCAGGAGCACGAGCGCCGCCAACATCAGGAACAGGTAGTTGTAATAGGTATGGGTCCAGAACAGCGTCCGGGGCTCCCACGTGCCCGGTCCGGTGGGGGAGAGCAACAGGTGGTGGTACGGGTTGGTCACGGCGATCAGGAGCGATGTCACGGGCTTGACGCCGAGGAGCATCACCAGCGACCGGCTGGGGGCCCACTGCGGATCCGTCGTCGCGACGCACATGCAGAAGAACCCGGCCACCGCCACGTCGACACCCAGGTAGGCGGCCGCGGTGAGCCCCAGGCGCAGATCCAGAGGGGCGACCATCACCAGCGAGTAGGCGACGCACCACCCGAACAGGCCGGCCGCCGCGATGATGAGCGCCGACGCCGCGGGGACGGTGCGACGCAGACGCCACACCGCCAGTCCGCTCGCCGCGGCGGCGAGGGCGGATACGGCGTAGACCAGCGAGAGCGCGAGCCTGTAGTGCACCTGCCCTCCTCGCCGCGTCCGGCGCGAGGTGCGCGCCGGTCCCGGAGGAGACGTCGGCGTATGGCATCGCCGACTTGACGATCGTCAGGCCCCCGGGCCGGCGCCAGGACCCGGTGCGAGTGCGCGACCGGGCGGCGGCCGCCGTCGTCGTGCTCGTCACCGGTCTGCGCCATGATGAGCACCATGACCGAGGACCTGGCGGTGACTCTCGGGCGGGTGGAATCACCGGTCCTGGAGTTCAAGCGGGCGCCCAAGGACCGCGACGCCCTGCGCAAGGCCATCTGTGCCCTGGCCAATGACTTGGTGGGCCGGGGAGGGGGTGATCTGCTGATCGGTGTCGACAGCAAGGGCAACTTCTACCCGGTTGACACCAGCGACGAGACGCTGCTGGGTATCGCCCACATCCGTGACGAGGGAAGACTGTTGGAGAGGCCATCGCTGACCGTCGATCGCGCCGTGTACGACGGGGCCGACGTGATCAGGGTGCACGTGAGTGCCTCTGGCGCCACGCCGGTGCGCTTCGACGGCGTCGCCTGGGTCAGGCCCGGTCCGTTGACCGCGCGTGCCTCCGCCGACGACGAGCGTCTACTGATCGAGCGGCGTCTGTCTGTCGCCCTGCCCTTCGACTCCCGCCCCTTGGCGGGGACGGGGGAAAGCGATCTGGACGTCGAGCTACTCCGGTCGACCTACATCGCGGCAGCGGTGGACCCTGAGGTGATCGAGGAGAACGACCGTCCGCTCTCCCAACAGCTCCGTTCCTTGCGGCTGCTTCACCCGACGGGCGTTACCACCCCGCTCGGCATAGTCTTGGGAGGATTCGACCCAACCTCGGTCATCCCGGGGGCTTATCTTCAGTTCGTCCGTTATACGGGTGTGGATGTCGATGCACCCATCCAGGATGAAGAAGAGATTCGCGACAATCTGATCACGGCAACTCGAACTCTGACCTCGATCCTGCAGGCACAGGTCTCGCGGCGGGTTGAGGCGGTGGACGCGTTGACTGAGAGGACTGCCGAGAACTACCCGATGCCAGCGCTCCGCGAGGCTGTCTTCAATGCCGTCGTTCATCGGGTCTATGACGGGTCGAATGCTCCTGTGCGCATTCTATGGTTTGACGACCGTGTCGAGGTGACCAATCCCGGGGGGCCCTACGGTGTTGTGAGGCAGGACAATTTTGATCAGGTCAACGACTATCGCAATCCTTCTCTGGCCGCGGCGATGAAGACTCTGGGATATGTCAACAGATTCGGCCGGGGCATTGAACGGATGCGGCTCCAGATGAGACGCAACGGGAACGCTCCTCCGGAGTTCGAGGTCACGCCGTCCTGGTGGCGTGTCACGTTGCGGGCTGTGTCATGACGGTGACCGTGGCGTTGTTCAACAACAAGGGTGGAGTCGGTAAGACCACCTTGGCGTATCATCTCGCCCATATGATCTCTCGGCTCGGGCGGACGGTGCTCGCCGTTGATCTGGATCCACAGGCGAATCTGACCGCTCACTTTCTCGATGACGATGATCTGGAATCGTTGTGGGGTGATGACGAGTCCGCCCATGACACCGTGGCGGGCGCCGTCCATCCCATTGTGGAAGGATTGGGTGATATTCGGCCGATCTCGCCGAGACCCATCGCCGAGAATCTCTTCCTCCTGCCCGGGGATCTCGGGCTGAGCCGGTTCGAGGATCGGCTTGCCCAGGAGTGGCCCGCCACTCTCGCGGGCGGGAACAACGCGGCCGTCCGGGTGACCACCGCCTTTCACCGCGTCGTCCGGTGGTCATCCGAGGCTATCGGGGCGGATCTGGTTCTCGTCGATGTCGGACCCAACCTGGGGGCGCTCAACCGTGCGGCCCTGCTCCTCGCCGATCACGTCCTGGTTCCCTTGGGCGCCGATCTGTTCAGCGCCCAAGGACTGCGTAACCTCGGGCCAACCCTCCGGCGGTGGCGGACGGACTGGCAGGAGACGGCTCTGCGCCGGATCCCCTCGGCGATCGACGCGCCGCCGGGGGCCATGGCCCCTCTGGGATATGTCGTGATGCAACCCAGCATGCGGCTGGACCGTCCGGTGAAGGCATACCAGGTGTGGTTGAAGCGGATCCCACAGGTGTACACCGAGTCGGTGCTTGGCGGCCGGGATGACGGCCTGGCTCACGAGATCGGGACTGTCCGCAATTACCGCAGCCTGATGCCGCTGGCCCATGATGCCCGCAAACCGATGTTCGATCTGCGTGCCGCCGACGGCGCCATCGGAAGTACGCAGCGATACGTTCAGGTGTGTCTCACAGAGTTTCGCGGGCTCTCGCGTGACGTCCTCGACAGAGTCGATGGTGCCTCGCCCGGCTGACCGCCCTCCGGGAGCGTGTCTCCGGTGGGCTGACTCCGGTCGACGAGCAGGCCGAGTGGCACCTGGGTGCGGTACCACTCGGCCTCGGGATTCGCCTGGGTGAAGAACCGGTGGCGAAACCCGTGATCGGTCAGGGGGCGATGACCAGGGTGGAGATGCTGCGCGCCGGGACGTCGACGGTCGCCTGCCCACCGTTCACCGTGACGGGCCGGGACGCCGCGTTCAGGCTCTGGGAGGTGACGACGTACTCCGCCTTCGTGAGGTCCCGCGGTACCTGGACCACCGCGTCGTTCACAGCACTGGTCGACCGGTTGAGCATGACCAGTGTGATCTTGCCATCACCCTGGTAGGCGGTGACTTCCAGCGGGGAGGCGGTGGCGCTCTTCGTCAGAGCGACCCGCTGATAGCCGGGACGGACGTACTTGGAGTACTGCGAGAAGGCGTAGCCGCGTTTGAGGACGGCACCCTTCGTCGTTCCGTACTGCGATTCGCCGTCACCGACGAAGGAGTAGAACCGGCGTCCGTACCACCAGATGTACGCGCTCCAGTTTGATTCCATCGACGCGTGCACCGTACGCATGATGGTGTCGAGACTCTCGTTCCACACCGCCTGGTTGGCGGGGTCGCCCCAGATGTTGGATCCGCTGCCGTCGGCCGCGTGCAGGTTCCACTCTGTCATCCACTGGTTCTTGCCGTACCGCGCGGCCAGAGGATACGGGGACAGATTCCCCTTGTTCTCGGCGTCGTACAGGTGCCCCCCGACGTAACCGATGTTGTCGCGGGCGGTGGCGTTCTGAAGTGTGGGGTCGGTGTAGCTCCGGTCGAATCCCATCGACTCGGCGACCATCAGCTTCGTGTCCTTGACCTTCGCGCCCTGGTCACGGACGAAACTCATCAGCTCGGTGCCGGTCCAGTCCATCGAGTCGTAGTCCGGGTGCCAGTCCGGCTCGTTCTGGACCGAGGTCACGTCAATGGTGACGCCTTGCTTCTTCATGTACTGGACGTAGCTGTTCAGATGGCCGGCGTAGTCGTCGTAGAAGTCCGCCTTGAGCTTGCCGCCACCCGTCCGGCTGTTGTTCGTCTTGAAGTTCGCGGGCGCCGTCCAGGGGGAGGCGAGGACCTTGACGTTCGAGCCGTAGGATCGCGCCGTCTTCAGGCAGCTCACCGCCTCCCCCCACTCGCCGGAGGCGGGGGAGAGACCGGTGCGCACGATGGACAGGCCGAGCTGGTTGTTCCCCATGCCGACCAGCGTCTGTGTCTCGCTCGTCGTCCACTGGCCGCCCGCGCCGCCCCAGATGGGGGTGGCCGCTCCGAAGCCGTCGATCGTCTGGTAGGTGGTTCCGGTGTCGACCGTGATGCTCGGGGCGACGGCCTGGGACGTCGCGTGCGCGGGCAGAACGGAGGTGGCCAGCAATCCCACGGCGGTGGCGACGGCGGCGCCTGCCGCCAGCAGGGATGTTCTCGGGGTCCGCATCATGTCGTCTCCAGTTCACCTGCGCTGACCGCATCGGGCGGACGCCGGGAAGGCCTTCTGGCCCTCGGAGGATCAGTCCTCGACGGGGGCCCCTCGCGTTGCTCGTGGGAACGTCCAAGATGCCCCGAACGCTGGTGATCTTCACCACAGGCGCCTGTCCGGACGCGGGGAGCGTGTCGATCGCCTCGGACGACGTGATCGAGAACCTGGGTGACGGATCTGATGATCCTTCATCAGTGTCGTCACCCAGGTTCTCGATCACGAAGGTGTTACGGACGCCGGGAAGTGTCAGCGGCCGGAGATGCTCAGCAGCTGGGTGGGCAAGGGATGTAGGTCGGCGCCGGGGGAGCCTCGGGGGCGCCCGGAGGGGTCCAGCTGCCCGGGCCGGTCGGCGCGTCCTCGTAGTACGGAGGGCCCGACTGGGCGACGCTCGCGACGTCGGTTCCGGATGCGGGGGCGGCGACGGCGGGGCACGCCCACGCGGCGCCCATCAGCAGTACTGCTCCCATGACGGTTGGTAGGCGCTTCTTCGGCATCGGTCCACCGTTTCCTTGTGATGAGGATGCGTCAGCGGAGGAACGGTTTGAGAAAGCTGCGCGGCGGACGGCGTTCTCGTCGTCCCTCTGCTGGCTCGTCCCCCCGATATGACCTGGAGGAACGAACCTACCCAGCCATTGTGAAACGTGTCAATCCACTCCGGTCGGACAAGGGGGACACCAGGGTGGATCTGGACCTGCGGGCCCCGCTGGCTCCGGACCCTACCCCGAGGCGGAAAGTGCCTGGGGACAGGGCCCGGAGATGACGACGGACGGTCCTGCGTCTGCCGGGAGAGCCAGCGGGGACCAATGGGTGGGAATCAGGCGGAGGAGATCAGCGGGTGGCCTGGGGCTCGGACGTCAGCTGGGTCTGGCCGACCGGGTGGGCGACTTCGATCCTGCGCGGCTTGGCCTGTTCGGCCACGGGGAGCGTCAGGGTGAGGACGCCGTCCGTATAGGTCGCCTCGATGTGGTCGAAGTCCACTTCGGGCCCCAGGGTGAGTTGACGGACGAAAACCCCTGTCTGACGCTCCTGGGTCAACCAGTCGGCGTTGTCGGGTCGCGCCGACCGCTGGGCGCGGATCGTCAACGCGCGACCCTCGACCGAGACGTCCACCGAGCCGGGGTCGGCGCCGGGCAGATCGCAATGGACGACGTAGTGGTCACTGGAGCGGTAGACGTCAAGAGGCATGGCCCGCAGGGCCTGGGACATGTCGGTGGTGGAACTCAGCAGCCGTTCGGCGAGGCGATCGACGTCGCGGAACGGATCGAAACGAATCATCAACTCGATGCCTCCTTGCTCGTCTCTCCCGTCGGGACGAGTGTCTCGGCGAGGTCGCGGAGGAACCGGCGATCGGGCCGTGAATCGCTCTCGCGACACCCTCAGTACTAGCACTCTTGCATCGAGAGTGCCAGCCGGAGAATGGGGGACTCGACGGGAACGATCAGGATCGATCGTCGTCCCTTGTCCGAGCAGTTCGACCTCCGTGGACGCGTACGCCGGAGTCGTCGTATCCGTTGCCACCACCCCGGCCCGCCGGGTTCATCCCGTCGTGGTGCCTTCTTCGCGCTCTCTTTCGTGCCGGTCTTCCGCGCGGGGAGGTGCCCCAGGCTGGGAGCGGACTCTGTGGCGGGGCTCCAGGAGGGCGAGACGCATCGCCTCCCGGTACAGCTGCGGGTACGTCGCCCGGGTCGACCGGAGAGGAGGCCAGGCATTGATCAACAGCGCCTTGCCGAGGATGCTGATGGGACCCCGGAATCCTGGGGCCGTGGCCGGCAGAAGATCGAACAACCCCAGGTGAATCCACTCCCAGGAGTGATAGTTGAACCGCATGACTGCCGGGAGGAAACGTCGCCGCAGTTCGTCGACCGTGTCTAGGTCAAGTCCGTAGCCCTGGAGGATCGAGTAGGAGGCTTGTTCGATCTCGGGTGTGAACTCCGTGTCCAGGGTGGGTTCGAGAATCGAGCCCCAGACGACGTCGTTCCAGGTGACCTCGGGGACGCCCGTCCGGTCGACGAATCGTCTCAGGTCAGCCTCGTGACGGCGGGAGACGAAGAACAGCTCGTCACCGACCCTGACCGTCGGGTCGCCGATCCCCAGGGAGACGTCGTCGATGCGCTCGATCTCTATCCGCCCGTCCGGGGGAAGGGATGCGGATCGGAACGGATAGTTGATGATGGTGATACCCGTGTCATCGATCGACCACCATGGCTCTCCGGTGAAGATAGCCATCATTTCCGCCCCCCGGCGTAGCCCCGTGGGTTCTTAGGAGCCCCCTCCCGGAGCCTACTCCCGGAGGTTCCCGTCAGGAAGGCGCATAGATGTGCCCGGTGTCCTGGACCATCTTCTTCTTCAGCTCATCCCGGTCTGCGTCGTCCCGGCGGCCAGGGATGTGGTGTCCGGTGAGTCTCCGGTCGCGGAAGCGCGATCCGTGCTTCGTGAAGGAGAAGTACGGCGTTCACCCTGTCTCTCACACCGAGTCTGAGGAACAAGCGGGAGAGCTGGTTCCGGATCGTCTTCTCACACAGTCCCAGACGTTTGGCGATCTGTGCGTTGCATTCCCCGAGAGCTAGGTGGTGCAGAAGATCGAGTTCCCGTGAGGTCAACAAGGAAAATGGTTCCGGAAGTGTTGTGCTCGCTGGGGACAGTGCTTCTTCGGGGATTCTCGGGCCTAACGCCGTCCCGCCGTGGGCCACGACCCTCAGGGTGTCAAGGACGATATCCGGTTCGGTGTCCTTCCCGACGAAACCGTGTGCCCCGGACCGTAGCGCGGTCCGTACGATCTCGATGTCGTCCGAGGTCGACAGGATGGTGATACGCGCTTCGGGGCAGATCTGCCTGATCTTGATGAGGGTGTCGATCCCACATTCGTCGCGGAGTCTGATGTCCAGGACGATGAAGTCCGGTGGATCGCTGACCACCGCCTCGATCGCACTCTTCGCCGTCGTGGCCTCGCGAATCCGCTCCACCCAGGGCTCATTCTCGAGAAGCACGCGGAGACCTCGTGCCACAATTGGGTGACCATCGATGAGGAGTACTTGTTTCTTGTCGAGCGCCACATCTCCTCCCTCACGTTCGGCCTGATGTCCCCGCGATCTCGTACCGACACCATATTGGTCACTCCGTGGTGGAGGGCACTGAAGGGAAGGGTGTTTCGTGTGGCTTGCGCCGCTGTTGGCCGATGTGGTCACTCGCACATCTCTCGGTCCCGAAGCGGACAGCTTCTTTCATCTGTTCCGTTCTTCGGTGACGACTTTGGGTGGAGGCATGCGATGAAGTGGAGCAAAGCACCGCGGCAAGTTCCAAAACATCCCGGTTCCAGGGGACATCTGTCCCTATGCGGAGGGACGTCGAAGCGGCGACGGTGATGACGCTGTGAGGTGATCTCGGTGCGGTGTCTGTTCCGCAGCGGCCTTCACGGAAGCCATGGCGGCAGCGGTCACAGATCCTGCCGCTATCCCTTGAGGAGAGGAACAACCTGATGAGAACAGCTTCGGGCCGTGCCCGGTCGTGGGGCAAACTCGTCGTCGCTGCTGTCGCGACGTTCTCCGCAACCGGTATCGCGCTCGCTCCATCCGCGAGCGCCTCCTACACGTACTACGACGTCATCGCCCGGCACAGCGGCAGGTGCCTCGATGTCGCCGAGGTGAGCACCGCGACCGGAGCCAATGTCTACCAGTGGGACTGCTGGGGAGGCCAGAATCAGCAGTGGCGGTTCAAGAACCTGGGCAACGGGTACTACCAGGTGATCGTGGCTCACAGTGGTAAGTGCCTGGACGTCTCGGGGGTCGGCACGGGTGACGGCGTCAACGTGCAGCAGTGGGACTGCCTGTCCGACCAGCTGAACCAGCAGTGGCGCCTCTCGTTCTTCACCTCGGCTAATGGGTACAACTGGTACAAGATCGTCGCCCGGCACAGCGGCAAGTGCCTCGACGTCACAGGGGAGAACACCGGGAACGGAGCCAATGTCCAGCAGTGGACCTGCCTCGCAGGTCAGCTCAACCAGCAGTGGCGGCTCAACTGATCTGATGCCACGTCCCGCGACAGCTGGCCGGCGCATCACCCGCGCGGAACCGCCGCGCGGGTGACGTCGTCCGTGGCGTGGTGACCGGAGGCGCCGAACTCAGCCGCCTGAGCACGGTGTACCTGGAGCCCGGGTCACCGCCCGCTCCGGAGACGCTCCCTCGTAGGCGGTGCGGAGGTACTCCTCCAGGGCGTCCCGGACGAACCGCGCGCCGTCCCTGCCGCCGTACGTCCGGGCGAACCGGGGGTCGCCGACGTACATTGCCCCCAGGCCCCGGAGCATCGCGACGGAGCCGAGCTGGTCGTCGTCGTGCAGTGGGGTCCCGGGGATGGTTCCCAGCCAGCCGACGTGGCGGGCAGCCAGCTCCTGCGCAACGGGGGAATCGGGCGCGGTCCCTTCCCGCCAGGCGCTGATCCAGTCGGCGACGAGATCGTCACCACGGTCTTTCCAGGTCCGCTGCTGGGAGAGCGGCAGAGAGTGCCACCACTCGTTGCTCACGCGGTAGGCCCGTTCTCCCCAGCGCGCGACCACCTCCTCCTCATAACGGTCGTTGAAGCCGTCCAGCATGATGTCCGGGCACGGCTCGACCCCCTGTCTCCGGGCCTCCAGGGTGTGCTCGACCGCCCGGATCCGCCGCTCCGTCCGGGCCCGTGACGCCTCGAGCTCCGCGATGTGGCGGCTGAGCGCCTGCAACTCGTCGATCTCCTCGGCGAGCACGGCGGCGATGACGGGCAGACCGAGCCCCAGGTCACGAAGGAGCAGGATGCGCTGGAGCCGGGCCACGGCGTCCGGGCCGTAGCGGCGGTACCCGTTCGTTCCGACCCGGGTGGGGGTCAGCAGGCCGATGGCGTCGTAGTGGCGCAGCGTCCTGGTGCTGATCCCGGCCCGGGACGCGAGTTCGTGGACGAGCCACTCCATGCGTCGCTCCCGTCAGCTGCCGCCGCCGGCCCGGCCGAGCGCGGTGTCGATGATCTCGCGGCTGGGGATGTGGAGCGCGTCGGCGGCGGTCCGGCCCGTCGCCGACAGGTAGGCGTCGACGAGCCGGTTGCCCGCCGCGTACCCTGCCCCGGTCGGCAGCCCCACAGGCCGGACGCCGAACCGGCGCGCGCTCGCGTCCCCGTGCACCCACGCGGTGAAATTCCGCATATCCGTCACCTCCAGGCCGGACACCACCTTCTCGAAGATGGCGTCGTCGTCCAGGGAAGGCACCCCGATCCTCGTGCGCCCCAACGCGTCACCGTACAACTGGCGGGCGAAGGCGTCGGCGAGCCCCTCGGACACCACCTGCTCACCGACCGTCACGGACCGCGGATCCCACACCACCCCTCCTGGCGCGTACCGCAGATTGTGGTTGAGCTCGTGGACCGCCGTCGCCTCCAGCCGTTCGACGTTCTCCGGGAACGGCCACAGCGTGAGAGCGATATACCCGGTGACGGAGCCGTTCCCCGACACCCCGAGACACTCGTGCGTGAAGTGGTCGTCCTCCGGATCCCCCAGGACGAGGACCACGGTGATGTCCGGGATCGCGGCTGCGGGGGTCGCCCGTCGCTGGACCTCCACCGCGTCGTCCAGGGCACGCCGGATCCGCGTCCAGGCGTCCGCCTCCCGCAGGACGTCGAGTGCCTCACGGCACCGGTCCACCGCCCGGTCGACCGGGAAACCGAAGGCGAACCGGTGCATTGTCGCCAGGTCCACCTCGCCGGGGACGTACCGGTACAAGCCTGTGACGGGCGCCATCATCTCGCGCAGCAGGCCGAGTCGTCGCCTCACGGGCGCCTCCAGGATGTCCCGCATCGCCGAGCAGCTGTCGAGGACGGTGACTGTCATGTTCGGTGACGATAGACATTGACGCTGCGGCAAGGTCAAAGCCCGTCGTTGACGGACGGAGAAGACAGAAGGCCACCGGCAAACCGAAAGATCCTTCGAGACTCTTGATCAAGTGTTGCTGTAGGGACATACTTGTCATGATCATCGCGAGGTTCGGTGTCCGGACGTCACTGTGACCTCGCCCTCAGCCCTCCGGGTCCGGCCGGATGGCGACTCAGAATGGGGGACGATCTTCCGTATGTCTCGACGTGGTGCAGTGACGAGTAGTTTTGCCGTCCTGGGGGTTCTTCTGGCTTCCGTTGTCGCGGCGGCCCCGGCCCAGGCCGTGACGGCCGAGCAGAAACTCAGTGTTCTCTCGGGATGGACCCAGACCGACGCGGGGAGCGCCAGCAGCTGGCTGTCCGCCCGGAACAACCAGGGAGCCTGGTCGGACTACGCCTTCGACTGGTCGACCGACTACTGCTCCAGCAGCCCGGACAACCCTCTCGGCTTCGATTTCACCCTCTCGTGCGCCCGGCATGACTTCGGGTACCGCAACTACAAGGCGGCCAAGAAGTTCCCGGACAACAAGGCTCGTCTGGACAGCGCCTTCTACTCCGACCTCAAGCGGAAGTGCGCCACCTACGACAGTGCCGTCCGACCGGCGTGTGACAGCCTGGCGTGGACCTACTACCAGGCTGTGAAGATCCTCGGGACCGTCGCCGTCTCGCAGGCGGATATCGACAAGGCCGCGCGGCTGATGCCCGCGGGCGTGACCTCCGCGGAGGCGTACGCCTCGGAGTGACGCGCGACCCCGTCTGCTGGAAGCGGCACGTTCACGTCGCTTCCAGCAGACGGAAACCCGTGGGCTGGACGGCGGCGAGCAGCTCCAGGTCACCGAATTGTCCGGGCTGCCCTCGCGGCATCCGCCGCCGCGCACACTCGATGCGCACGTCCGCCGCTCGCACTCGATGCGCACACTCGTTGCGCAGGCCCGCCGCAATCGTGGCGGGGCCCCCTCCGGGTCCACATTTCGGGGAGCTATCATCCGCTCCCGCATCTCTCGCGCGGGCATCTCGCCGGTTCGTCAGCCGGTCCCGGCTGTGGGGGAGCCCTCCGCAATTGTTGTGGCCGACGGAAACGGCTCAATCACTCAGCCGGACCGGACCGGGGCTTGTGGCCGGTGCTTAGCTCCCACCGCGGCCGGTGCCGCGGGCAGGTACCGCGAAGCCGATCCCGCGTGATTCAGGTAAGGGTTGGTGAAGAAATGCTCATGTCGAGTGCGTCCGTCACCTGGATTGCCCTGGGGATCGGATAGCCTGACAGAGGTTGATTCCCCCCGAGGGTCCTTCAGGGGCTGTGGTGTTGCCCGAAGGATTCTGTGACTGAATGGAGATGTTGTGGCACAGAAAGTACAAGTTATCCTTACCGATGATCTCGACGGCGGCGAGGCCGACGAGACCGTGGCCTTCGCGCTGGACGGTGTCTCGTACGAGATCGATCTGTCCGAGGCGAACGCCGAGGCGTTGCGTGAGGCCCTCGCGGCGTATGTGGAGGCCGCCCGGAGGATCGGTGGGCGCGCCACACGCCGTTCCGCCGGTGCGAAGTCCCGTCCGGCCAGTGAGCGCGTCGATCTGTCGGACCTGCGGGCCTGGGCCCGGGAGAACGGATACCAGGTCAGCGACAGGGGACGGGTCTCCAGTGAGGTCCGCGCCGCCTACGAGGCCGCCCACGCCTGATCGTGGTTCCGTCCGGTCACCGCGGCATTGCCGGGGCTGGACCCTCGGTCCGGGTATTCGCCGAAGGGTCCGGCCCCAGCCCTGCCATCTGTGTGAAGCAGTTGCATTCGTCACCGCTGGTGTGACGGATCTGACGTATCGCGTAGCCTCCCCCGATTCCCGCCACCGTGCCGAGGACGCCGAGGACGCCGAGGAGAGCGGTTTCGACGGTGATGATCGCGAGGACGCCGCGGATCGGCAGGCCGAAAGCGAGCGTGGTGGCGTGCTCCCGAGTACGTTCGTCCATACCGATACTTGCGGTGTTGAAAGCGATGAGCGGGGCGAGCAGGAGAGTGATCACCACTGCGATCCCCAGTATGCCGATGAACTCGTCCAGGGAGCGTCCTGCTGCTTTCGCGGGAATCATCAGCCCGGTGCCCATCTCACCGACCTGCGGGAGTGTCGAGATCGCCGTGATGGTCGCGTCGTTCTCGGGGCGGAACGTTTGAGTGACTGGACGCTGTGCAGCGACGTGAACACCGCCGCGCAGGAACTCTGGCTCAGGAACGGCAAGGCGCCCTCGCCGCCGAGGACGACGCCGAACGCCGTGGCGTCCACTCGGGTACTCGTGCTCATCGGGAGAGGGATTCCGGTGGCTACCGTCCGTGCTGGACAGGGGGCGCCGGGTTTGCGTGGCCCAGGGGAGGCCGAGGAGACTTCGGGCATGAGCAGGCGAAACTCCTCCCCCGCCCAGGACGTCCCCCGGCCGGGGGCGAGAAGGGCGGGCGAGGAGAACCCGACGGAGGTCATCCCCGACGACGATCTTCTGCGCAGGGCGGCGGAGACCTTCTCCTTGTTGGCCTCGCCCGCCCGGCTGCACCTTTTGTGGTTGCTCGCCCGCGGTGAGCAGGATGTCGGGAGCCTGGCGGAGGCCGTTCACGGCAGCACCCAGATGGTGAGTCAGCACCTGGCGAAGATGCGTCTCGCAGACCTGGTCTCCGCCCGGCGCGACGGGAAACGCCAGGTCTACGTCGTCGACGACCCGCACGTCGTGTCCCTCGTCGACCAGGCCCTCGACCACCACTCCCAGCTGAGGGGTCCCCGGCCGACGGCCGGAGGAACCGTCTGAGACAGAGCCTTGCCGGGCCGCTTGCCGGACGACGACAGGGCGCCGGCCACGGCATGGCCGTGGTCGGCGCCCTGTGGGGACAGGCCGGTACCCTCGTCGGTGAGTTGATCAGTTCGGTCGATCGACCGAACCGGGTCCGATGAGGTCGCCCGTCAGCGGGCCGTGCAGCTGGCGGCCGAGACCCCGCTGGCGGAACCGGTGCCCTGGAAGCCGAACTCGGCGGAGCGGCCCGATCCGACCGACCCGTTCCAGGCGACGTTCGAGACCGATGTGCCGGAACGGGTCCCGTTCCACACGTTCGAGATGGACGACCCGTTCGGCAGAGTCAGGCCGACGGTCCACCCGGAGATCGACGAGGCTGCGCTCACCTTGACCGAGGCGACGAACCCGCCGTTCCAGCTGTCCTGGACGGTGAGCGTGGCGGTGCAGCCATCGCCGGTCGGGTCGGTCGGGTCGGTCGGGTCGGTCGGGTCCGTCGGTGTCGTGGGCGTGGTCGGGGTGGTCGGGGTGGTCGGGGTGGTCGGGGTGGTCGGGTCCGTCGGGTCGACCGGGGGTGCGGCGTTGAGGGCGGCGAGGACGGAGGTGTAGGCGGCTTTCTTGTTGCCGCTGTTGTCGAACAGCAGGGGGGTGCCGCTGGCGCGCCAGGAGTCGCTGTCGCGGACGCCCCAGACGGTGATGCCGTTGCAGCGGGGGATGGCCAGGCAGTCCTTGGTGACGTTGGCGAAGGTGTTGGCCTGGGTCTGGCCGGAGCCTTCGATGTCGAGTTCGGTGATCTGGACGTCGACGCCGAGGGCGGCGAAGCTCTCCAGGTTGGCGCGGTAGTTGCTGGGGTAGGGGCTGCCGCTGTTGAAGTGGCTCTGGAAGCCGACGCAGTCGATGGGGACGCCTCGGGCCTTGAAGTCCTTGACCATGGCGTAGACGCCCTTGGTCTTGGCCCAGGTCGAGTTGTCGGTGTTGTAGTCGTTGTAACAGAGCTTGGCGGTGGAGTCGGCGGCGCGGGCGGTCTTGAAGGCGTCCTCGATCCAGTCGTTACCGGTGGACTGGAGGTTGGAGCTGCGGCGTCCGCCGCTGCTGTCGTCGTAGGCCTCGTTGACGACATCCCAGTAAGGGATCTTGCCCTGATAGTGCTGCATCACCTTGGTGATGTGGTTCTTCATGGCGCTGCGCAGCGCCGTGCCACTCATGTTCTGCATCCAGTTCGGCTGCTGGGAGTGCCAGGCGAGGGTGTGTCCGCGGACCTTCTTGCCGTTCTGGGTCGCCCAGTCGAAGACGCGGTCGGCATTGGAGAAGTTGAACTGGTTCTGGTTGGGTTCGGTGGCGTCGATCTTCATTTCGTTCTCGGCGGTCACCATGTTGAACTCGGCGTTCGCGATGCGGGTGTAGGTGCTGTCGTTCAGCCTGCCGGTGCTGATCGCGGTCCCGAAGTACCGGCCGCTCTGCGCCGCGGCGGCCCCCAGCGTGGTGGCGGCGTTCGCGACCATGGGGTGGAAGAGCGTCCCCGTGAGCAGTGTGGCGCTGACCGCGCCGATCAGGACCGTGGTCCGGCGGGCGGATGTCGTGGGGCGTCCTCGCGGGTTCGGGCGACTGGACATCTTCGTCTCCTTCGGGGTCTGGGATCGACGGTCCCGTGCCGGGCGGTGGCCCGAGATCATCAAGGGGGTAAGCCTCCGCGTGCGGGCCGTGACGTGTCAACGGATTCCGGTGGCTTCCGGAGGGTTCCGAGGTGAGGGCGTGCCGCGACGCGTAAGACCATTTCTCTCCGCTCCGGAAGCATGGCCCTCACCCCTGGATCGA
Organism: Actinomycetota bacterium; assembly: GCA_030837445.1. Lineage (GTDB taxonomy): Bacteria > Actinomycetota > Actinomycetes > S36-B12 > UBA10799 > JACJWR01. Next base: position 3,580 of record JAUPKM010000092.1, on the reverse strand, counting down.
CGGCGCGGATCGGAAGTGCGTGCCGTGAATTCCGGGTTGGTGAGGGGTGTCTTCGTGTCGAGAGTTTCGGGGGTGGATGCATTTTCTGAATCGAATGTTTGCTTCGGGCCGCCCTTTCGAGGGAATCGCCGTGTGCACTTACTGTCGCGATCGCGACGGTGATTGCACACGATCACCCCCCCCTCTGTCCGCAAACCGGGTCTGCGACCCGGTCTTCGACTCATCATCACCCAGTACGGGGATCGTAGGGAGAGTCCGCCGTGCGTGATCGAGAACCTGGGTGACAGATCCGACAAAGGCTCGGTGTCTGTGCCAGGGTGGGCGTCATGACCGACCTCCCCGGAGCCCCTCCGGCTCCCGTCGTCGTCGCCGAGGGACTGTACGAGGGTGAGGAGTTCTCCGGGGCGATCGATGCCCTGGACGGTGAGGGCTGCCGGTTCCTTGACTGCCGTTTCGCGTCACTGACGGTCACCGGTGGCCGCGGCGAGAGATCGGCGTGGCGCGGCAGCACCTTCGAGGGGGTGCGTTTCACCGGGGTGAGGATGCCCCGGTCGAGCTGGCTCGACGTCCGGATCGACCGCAGCGCGCTCTCCGGATGCGAGGCCTACGGGTCGCAGTGGCGCCGGGTCCGCCTGGAGGGCTGCCTGATCGACACCCTCAACCTCAGAGAGGCGACATGGCGGGACGTCGTCCTCGTCGACTGCACCGTCCGTCACCTCGACCTCGGATCCGCGCGGTTGACGGACGTCGCCCTGCGGCACTGCGTGATCGAGCAACTGGACCTCTCGAACGCGACACTCACCCGTGTGGACCTGCGGGGGTCACGTCTCGATCTCGTCCGGGGCGTCGACCGTCTGCGGGGGGCGACGATCGACCACACGCAGTTGCTCGACCTCGCTCCCCTCCTGGCCTCACACCTGGGCCTGACGGTCCGGCCCGGCGATCTCGCGCCCTGAGGCCCCCCGCGTGGTTCAGTTCGTCGGCCACCGCCGTCCGCCACCCCGTCCGGAGAGTCCGGAGCGTTCGAGCAGGCCGAGGACGTCGGGAGCCGCCCACACGCGGTTGCGGCCACCCCCGGAGATCTCGATGAGCACTCCGGCGTCGGCCAGCCGGTCGACGGCCCGGTAGAGGTTCTTGTCGGCGACCCGGCCGCCGCTGTCCCGCTGCGTCAGGGTCCGCAGGCTGTCGATGTCGACCACGGGCTGGTGCGGCAGGATCTCGAGGATCCGGGCTCCGGCCGACCCCCGGCGAGGCCGCGCCGTCTCCCACCACGTCGTGCGGAGCCGGGCGAGGTCGTCGGCGAGCCGCAGGCCCGCCGAGGCCGCGTGGGACGTCGCCGTCGCGAACCTGACGAGCCAGGAGTCGAGCCGCCCCTCGCGGTAGTCCACGAGACCGGCGGCATAGGCGCCGGGGTCCGCGAGCAGGATCGCCGACACGGGGACGGGCATCCGTGTGAGCAGCCGTCGCCGGCGGAGGACGAGCTGGACCAGGGCCCTGCCGGTGCGGCCGTCGCCGTCGGCGAGGGGCCGGAGGGCCTCGAACTGCGCGTGGGCGATCGCGGCGTGGGCGAGGGGATCGAGGTCGGTGCGGTTGCAGAACCGCGTCAGATCGACAGCCAGCGGGGGGAGCGGTTCCGGCCGGGGAGCGAGGAGGATGTCCTGGATCTCCAGGAGGTCCTCGACGGCGAAGGGCCGGACGGCGTCACCCCGCCGCAGGGCCTCCTCCACCGCCCGGACGCCGGCGGCGGCGTGCGTGGCCGCTCCGGCGGCGATGCGCGTGGCCGCTCCAGCGGCGATGTCCCGCAGCATGGCGACGCCGACGTCACGTTGGGACGCGTGCCTGCCCGCGATCCGGCAGGAGGCGACCGCCTCGATCCGCAGCAGAGAGCCGGCCAGGGCTTTCCGGTTGACGGCGGCCGAGCGGTCCAGGACCTCCATCGCGGCGGTGGCCGCGGCGAGTCCGGCGGCGGCCTCCGGCCCGGGGGCCACGACGAGGTCGCCGATCATCGGGATGACGACGGGCGGCCCGGTGTCGTCGGTGCAGGTCGAAGGGTGGTGAGCAGGGTCGGCCGTCGCCGCGTCTCGCCGCGTCTCGCTGTGTCTCACTGTCGTTTCTCGGCTCGGGGCACCCCGGTGCCGGACGGATGGCACACCCGTGGCGCTGTTCCGTTGAGCATCACCCCCACCCGGTGTACTCTTCTTACAGTTCGAACACATGTTCGAACTGTGCTCAGGCTTCCACCTGAGCGGCGAGTCCCCGTGGGGCGCTTCGACCCCGCTCCACCGGGGACGTACGTCGGGGGTGGACGTGGCGTGGGGAAGCGCCCGTCCAACCCTCCGGTGTCCTTGTGCGGGGGCGCCATCGAATAAACGGCCGAGCACGTCCGGGGCTGAAAGAGGGGGAGGGGAATGTCCTGTCGATGCGCGGACCCCATGAGGGTCCGATCCGTGGAGGGGTCCGCGGCGATCCGTCCTCCCGTCCCTCCCGCCGCCCGGGCCCTGCTCCGGCGGTCCGCGACCGATCTGATCCACGGGTGCGCGGCCCTCTCGCCGGGGGAGCGGTACGCGGCGGCTCACCTGGCCGCGTTGCGGGCCGCCGCCGCCGTGCTGGTGGTCCGGCGTCCTCCGGGCAAAGGCGGGCCCCGCAGCGTGTGGGAGACGCTCCCCCGGGTCGCTCCGGAGATGGCAGGCTGGGCGGCGTACTTCACGTCCACGGCCGTCCTGAGGGCCGCGGTGGAGGCAGGCCGGGGCGAAGCGATCCGGGCCCAGGACGCCGACGGTCTCCTGCGGGACGCCGGCACCTTTCACCACGCCGTCGAGGCCTTCCTCGGCCTGCCGTTCCAGCGGATCCTGCCCGATGTCCTGCCCGTGTGCGGCTGATGGAACCGTTCACCCACCTTCACGTCGCCTCCGGGTACTCCCTGCGGTACGGCGCCTCCGATCCCGCGGCCCTGGTCCGGACGGCGGCCGGGCACGGCATGGACACCCTCGCCCTCACCGACCGCGACGGTCTCTACGGCGCGGTGAAGTTCGTCCTCGCCTGCCGGGCCGCCCGGATCGCCCCGGCGCTCGGCGTCGATCTCGTCGTCGAGCGGACCGGCCTGGTCGCAGGTCTTCCGTCGTGGGCGGACCCCGGGAGGGAGGGGCCTCGCGGTACGCCCGGGCGGGGAGGGGCCGTCGCCGGTCCCCGGGTCACCGTGCTCGCCCTCGGCAAGGACGCCGGGGGCGGGCGCGGCCCGGGGGCGGGGTGGGCCCGGCTGTGCCGTCTGGTGTCGGCCGTCCATCGGCGCGGCGGGCGGGGCAGGCCGACGGCGACGGCCGAGCTGGTCGCGGCCCACGCCTTCGCCGACGCTGACGCCGATGCCGGGGGCCGGGCCGCCCTCGTCGTGCTCCTCGGTCCGGATTCCGAGGTGGGCAGGGCCGTCCTGGCCCGCCGTCCCGACCTCGCCCAGGCCGTCCTGCGCCGGTGGCAGTCCCTGCTCCCGCAGGCCTCGCTCGCGGTGGAGATCGTCTGCCACCACGCACCAGCCGGGCGCCCGGCGAGCGTCGGCCACGCGGCGCGCATGCTCGCCGCCGCACGG
>JAUPKM010000091.1 GCA_030837445.1 Actinomycetota bacterium | reverse complement strand
GCGAGCGCCCCCTCGTACGCGGTCAGCACGAGATCTATCGCGGCGTCTCCGTTCGCGTGCGCCATCACCTGCCAGCCGGCTTCGTGTCCTTGCCGGATGTACTCCGTCAACTCCTGCAGTGTGTAGTTGACCTCGCCGGTGCCACCCATCCCGCCGAGGTACTTAGTGCGCAGGTAAGCCGACCTTCCCTGGTTGGAACCGTCGGCGAGCACCTTCCACGCAACGGCGCGGACCATATCGTCGCCGGACATGGGGGTGACGCCTGCTTCCGCCCACTTCTCGTTGGCCACGAGGGCGGACTGGGCGGTCGAGATCCGGGTGGGAAGTCGTTCGGCGGCGTTCATCTGGTGCAGTAGCGCCACCTCGCTGGTGCCGACCAATTGGCCGGTCAACCCCTCTCGCATCGAGGTCACGCCGCGGGAGGCGGCGACGTTCATAATGGCGCGCATGGCAGCCGAGTAGTCAGCCGCCGACTTTGCTGGGATGTGCTTGGCGATGGCCATCAGGCCGGCGAGCTCGCCGACGACTCCGGTCAACTTGCCGTCATGGCGGTAGAACGTTCCGCCCGGGGGATCCGGTGTCTCCGCCGTGATCCCGGCCAGCTCGAACACCTTCGAGTTCACATAGATGTAGTGCATCGACGCATTTGTGACGGCCATCGGATTGTTCGGGCTGATGCGATCAAGAATGGCAGCCGTCAATTCCGGCTCGCCGGGGAAGAGGCTGGGGTCGAAAAGTTGGCCGCAGACCCACTCGCCAGCCGGCGCCTTCTCGGCAGCTGCCTTCAGTCGGGCCACAACGTCATCGAAGCGCGGGTTGGAACTGTGCGAGCAGTCCTCCCAGTCGTAGAACAGGCCAGTGGACCAGAGGTGCATGTGCGGTTCGATCAGACCCGGAATGATGGTTCCGTCCCCGGAGTCGACGACCGAGGTCTTACTGCTACGGAGACCGGCGAGTTCGTCAGCCGATCCGAGTGCCACGATCCGACCGTCGGTGACGCCCATCGCCCCGACCGTCGGCTGTGCCGGATTCCCGGTCGCGATGGACCCCAGCACCAGCAGGTCTACGCTGTCGCTGCCGGCCAGTCGCCGACCACCTCTTGGCGCAGCCGAATCCTTGGGCGAAACCAACTCACGAACATCAGGTGCGTGCAGCGGATCCAGAATCGCCGCGGCCATAGTTGCCGAGGCAAGTCCACGGGCTCCGCAGCAACTGCCAGCTGGCAGGTCGCGATGTTGGTGGTCGGTACGGTCGTGCACTGTCGTGGACACCATAGTGAAGTCTCTTTCGCCGGAAGTAGCCGCTGACTCTAGCGCTCTGTCGCCGTCAATGAAACTCCTTGCTACACCAAGTCCCCCCGCAACACGCTTTCCGCGGAGTGTTTGGGATTGCCATCGAGTGGTTCAATCGACACGTCGACTTTGGTGAACTCACTCAGGTTTGCCGATGCCGGGATTGGCAAATTGACCGCCGAACGCCCCCCAGGGACCGTGCCCAGCGCGATCAGGCCCCCGGTGGTGCCATCCATCAGCCAGACCTCGTAGAACCCGTCCGGGTCCGGTAAGTCCTCGGTATCCACGGCCAGTACCGGGCCCGACGGTGTCTGCTGCACGGTGGCAGTACCGTGCTGCGGTCCGGGCGGGCCGCCGGGGACTGGGGTGAGTTCGGCAGAGGCCGTCACTTGGCTTGACTCCTGCTGCTGGGCCACGGTGGCTGCGACGACGCCACCGCCGACAATTGCGCCGATCACTGCAGCGGCTCCGATGGCTGCCCACCGGCGACGTGGGCGACCCTTGGCGTCATGGATCGAAACGACGTCGGCCCCGGCGGAAACCTCGGCGGTTTCGCCAGCGTCGGCGACTTCGGCCGCAGCGACTCCGGAAGCGGTGCCGAGCTGCCCTTGGATAGCAGCCCAGACGGCCGGCGGTGGGGGGAGCAATTCCTCGGCGGGCTCGCCTGCCCTGCCCGCAGCCACCGTTCGGCGCAGCGAGCCCAATTCCTCGGTGCAGACAGGGCATTTCTGCAGGTGCGCTGCTTGATCCGGGGATATCGGAGTGTCGCCAGGAGCCAACATCACCAGGGAGTCTTCACTGCAGTGGGCCATGGCTACCCTCCAACCGATCTCAACCGATCTCTCAGACGGAGGAGGCCCCGTCTGGTGTGGCTCTTCACAGTGCCCAACGGCATCGACAAGCGGTCAGCGATCTGCTGCTGGCTGAGGTCGGCGAAGAACGCGAGTCTGAGGATGGTCTTCGTCGGCTCGCCCAACCTGTCAAGCTCGTCTGCCACGACGACTCGGTCCACCACATCAGCGGGGTCGGCATCCGCTCTTCGGGCAAGCGTCGAACCCCGTGGCTCTTCGCCGGGCACTGCGTCAGTGGGGATCTCGGAGGTGACAGAACGGCGGCGGAAGTGGTCCGCCACGCGGCGTCGGGTGATGGTCGCCAACCAGGCCGGCAGCGAACCCGCCCCAGGATCAAAGGAGTCCCGTGACTGCCAGGCGGACATGAAGACTGCCTGGGTGATGTCAGCTGCGTCGGCATCGTTTCCGGTCGAGCGCCGCGCAATCGTGTACACCAGAGACCCGCAGGCTTCGTAAGCCAGGGCGAGCCCGTTCTCCTCGCCCGCTGCGAACCGGAGGCCGACCAGGTCCGCCGCTTCAACCTCTTGGTGCACCGTCCGAGTGTGGCACAGCCCGAACCGGGGCTGGCCGCCACCAACGCCCCACCGCCCGACTTGAAAGCTGGGCAGTGGGGCATGGTGGACGTGCGCGGAGCTCGCGGTACGACCGCTATTTCAAGGTCGCCGGATCGAAGCCCGGCGGCAGCAGCACCTCATCAATGAGGTGAATGACCCCGTTGGTGGCGGGGATATCCGGCGTGGTCACCTTTGCACCATTGACCGTGACGCCGTTGGCGGTACTCAACGTGACCGCCTGCCCTTCGACGGTCGTCACGGGCCCATCCTTGATATCGGCGGCCATCACCGAGCCGGGCACCACGTGGTAGGTCAGAATCTTCGTCAGGGCTTCCTTGTTGGCCGGCTGCACCAGCTTGTCGAGAACCCCTGGAGGCAGAGCTGCGAACGCATCGTTGGTGGGGGCGAACACCGTGTAAGGCCCGGGGCCCTCAAGAGTTGTGACCAGCCCGGCCGCCTCCAGCGCGGTGACCAGAGTCGTGGTGCTGGCGTTGGCCGAGGCAACTGCCACGATGTTGCCGGTTGCGCTCGCCGGCGCCGAAGGCATGCTGGACGAGGCTGAAGCGGACGGCGTGGCCGGGCTGCTCGACGGTGAGGAACTCGTTGTCGAACTACAGGCGGCGAGCGCGATGACCGCGAGCGCTGAGACGCTGACTACCTTGAGGTTCATTTTGCTCCTTGGTCTCGGGCCTCCGGTTGAGGCCGTTACTCAGATATCGCGTGGAGACCACGCTTTGGATGCAGGTACCCGGGCATTTGTTTGAAGTCCGCCACTGGGAAGGGGACCGCCAAGCCGCCGACATGCGGGAGGTCTGGCCGATTGAATCGTCTGTCGTCGCGCCTCGGGGCGCGTTTTCTGCGAGATTCTCGGTAGTGCCAGGTCCGCGGTTGTGCGATCTTCACCTTTTCCTGCGGGCGGCCCCAGGGCGGAGGTGTTGCGTTGACCGCCATCATGTTTGGGCCTTCACCTCGCGCGGAACTAGCCAGGTCAGACGATCGACCCTGGGCCTGGCTGCGCGGCGGCGGATTCGTGCTCACGGTCGCGGTTACCTACTGTGTCGCCGGGCTACTTGGTCGCCTCGCCGGCATTCCGGATGCCGGCGTCTCGGTGTTCTGGCCCCCGACAGCGTTGGGGATAGCGGTGATCGCCCGCACTCGCGGTTGGTGGCGAGTGGCCGGAGTTGTCGGTCTCGTGTTGGGGGAGCTCACAGTCGACACCGTGTTCTTCGGGTTTCCGGTGTGGTTGGCCGTGGCTTTCGCTCTTGTCAACATCGTCGAGCAGTTCGCTATCGGAACGTTGCTGACGCGGCTGGGGGCCGCGGGACTCAGCACGGTGCGAGATCTCGTGGTGCTGCTGGTCGGTGCCGCGCTTGTGATTGCGGTGACCGGCTCAGTGGGCGGTTGGTGCGCGGTGACGCAGTTCGGTGGGGACTACCTGCCAGCCTGGCGGACCTGGTTCTTCGGCGCCTTCTCGGCGGCCATCATCCTGGCGCCATTTCTGTTGACCGTGAACGTTCCCCATCGGTTCCGGCCGCGACGAGTGCTGTCGCTGACTGTCCCTATCCTTGTGATGCTCGTGATCGTTTCGATCCCGTTCCGTTCGCCGTTTCTCACCGTCGTGCTGTTGAGCGTCGTGGTCGCCCCACTGCTGGCGTGGGTGGCAATCCGGCAGGGATTGACCGCGGTCGCTGGTGCCGCGTCTTTGATCATCTACGTGTCAGCCGCTTCGCCGGCCCGCGGCGGACTTCTGGCACCAGTGTCGGGCGCGGCCGCTCTGGTCTTGTCCACTCAACTGATCCGGCTGACGTTCTGTCTGGCGATCTATGCGGCGGCCATCACGGAACAGGGGCGGAGGAGGTCCCACGAGGCTGAATTGGCCGCTCACCAACAGCTCTCGCTGTTGTTTTCGGCGTCACCGGCGCCTATCGCTCGGATTGACGAGATCGACGGTCGTCCGGGGAGGATCGCGGCAGGAAACGATGCCTTCGCCGAGTTGGTGGGTCGCCGACCGCCCGACCTTCCGGGTCGACCCCTCTCGGAGTTCATCGACACCCCGGACGCGCTTGTGGCACCTGAGGTCGGAGTCACCCCAGCGACCTGCCGATTGACCCGTGCCGACGGCGCCCAACTGTGGGTTGCCGCGACCTTGGAATTCGTCGT
>JAUPKM010000610.1 GCA_030837445.1 Actinomycetota bacterium | reverse complement strand
CGCAGCGCCCCTTGGTCCCGGGCAACACCACCGAGTCCGAGGGCTCGAAGATCATCAGCGCGGTGTGGACACCGCTGGTCACCTTCGATGTGAAGAGCCGCGCGGTCACCTATGACGGCGCGGCGGAGTCGGTCACCTCGACGGACAACGTGCGCTGGACCATCAGACTCAAGCCTGGCTGGACCTTCCACGACGGCACCCCGGTGACCGCCGATTCCTATGTGAAGGCCTGGAACTACACCGCCCTGAGCACCAATGCACAGGGCGGGTCGTACTTCTTCTCCAACGTCGCCGGCTACGACGCCCTGCAAGCCGACGAGGGCGGTCAACCGGCGGCCACCCGGATGTGGGGGCTGCGCTCCGCCGACCCCACCACCATCGAGGTCACCCTGTCGGCGCCGTTCGCCATCTATCCGGTGACACTGGGCTACAGCGCTTTTGACCCGTTGCCGGAGGTCTTCTACGCCGATCCGGCGGCGTTCGGCAAGAAGCCGATCGGCCAGGGCCCGTTCCAGGCCGCCACCGAGTGGGTGCCCGGCCACGGTATGACCCTGACCCGGTACGACAACTATGCGGGCAAGGACAAGGCCAAGTCCCGTGGCGTGGTCATGCGGATGTACACCGAACTGTCCACCGGATACACCGACGTCCTCGCCGGGAACCTGGACATCCTCAAGAATCTCCCGCCCGACGCCTACGCCAGCGCCAAGGACGTGTTCAAGGATCGCTATATGGGGCAACCCAGCCCGGACATCACCACTCTGGGTTTCCCGATGTACGACCCGCGCTACTCCGACGTGCGGGTCCGGCGCGCGCTGTCGATGGCGATCGACCGTGAGGCCATCGTCGATGCGATCTTCCTGGGCACCCGGGTGGCAGCCGACTCGTTCGCCCCGCCCACCGTCGTCGGCTACCGCGAGAACGCCTGCGGACAGTGGTGCGAGTATCGGCCTGAAGACGCCAAAAAGCTGCTCGCCGAGGCTGATTTCGACACCAGCCAGCCCGTCGACATCTGGTTCAACGCCGGCGCGGGGCACGACGGCTGGATGACGGCCGTAGGCAACATGTTCCGCAAAATCGGCCTGACCTACCGACTGCGCGGCAACCTCCAGTTCAACGAATTCCTGTCCAAGCGGGACGCCAAGGAGATGACCGGGCCGTTCCGGCTGGCCTGGATCATGGACTACCCCTCGATCGAGAACTTCCTGGCCACCCAGTACGCCACCGCCGCGCTGCCGCCGGCCGGTTCGAACACCACCTTCTACAGCAACCCGGAGTTCGACGCGGCGCTGGCTGCCGGCAACCGGGCGCGTGACATCGCCGACGCCAACAAGGCCTACCAGCGCGCCGAGGACATCCTCGTCAACGATCTGCCGGGCGCTCCGATTTTCTACGGCATGGACCAGACGGTCTGGAGCAAGCGGGTTTCCAATGTGCACTACGACATTCGTAACGACGTCGTCCTGGAAGACGTGATCGTCGACGGGGAGGCGGTGTGACCCGGTGATACGCCCATGACCCGCTTCATCATCCGGCGTCTGCTGCTGACCATCCCGGTGCTGATCGGTGCATCGCTGCTGATCTACGCGATGGTCTACGCACTGCCCGGCGATCCGGTCCGGGCACTGGCCGGCGATCGCCCGCTCAGCCCGGCCGTCCAGGCCCAGATCCGCGCCAACTTCAACCTCGACGATCCGTTCCCGGTGCAGTACGCCAAGTACATCTGGGCCTTGCTGCACGGCGACTTCGGCCAGGACTTCTCCGGCCGTCCGGTGCTGGAGATCATCAGCCAACGGCTGCCGGTCACGGTGAAGCTGACCATCGTGGCGGTGTTCTTCGAGGCGCTGTTCGGCATCGCCGCCGGCATCCTGGCCTCGCTGCGCCGAAACTCGTTCTTCGACAACCTGGTTCTGATCTCCACCACCCTGCTGGTGTCGATCCCGGTGTTCGTCCTGGGTTTCCTGGCCCAGTTCCTCTTCGGCTTCAAACTCGGCTGGTTCCCGATCGCCGGGGTGGCCGACGGCTGGGTCAGCTACCTGCTGCCCGGGCTGGTGCTGGCCTCGCTGTCGATGGCCTACGTGGCACGGCTGACCAGAACCGCGATGCTGGAGGCGTTTTCCGCCGATTACATCCGCACCGCACGCGCCAAAGGCGTGGGCAGGTCCCGGATCGTCATGCGGCACGCATTCCGCAACAGCCTGATTCCGGTGGTCACCTTCATCGGTGCCGACACCGGTTCGCTGCTGGGTGGGGCGATCGTCACCGAGTCGGTGTTCAACCTGCCGGGCCTGGGCCGGGCGATCTTCGACGCAGTGCGCTCGCAGCAGGGTCCGGTCGTGGTCGGCATCGTCACCCTGATGGTGTTCTTCTACATCTTCTTCAACTTGGTGGTGGATGTGCTTTACGCCGTGATCGATCCGAGGATTCGCTATGACTGAACCCGCCGGGGTGGAAGCCGAGGAACTGGTCGGGCAGTCCAGCGTCTGGGGCGACGCGTGGAAGTACCTGCGTACCAACCCGTTGTTCCTGATCGGGCTGACATTGATGGTCATCATGGTGGCGATGGCGCTGTTCCCGGCGGTGTTCGCCCTCGGCGCCGATCCCACCGACTGCGACCTGTCCATGTCGCGCCGTCCGCCGAGCGCCGAGCACTGGTTCGGCATGGACCTTCAGGGCTGCGACTACTACTCCAACGTCATCTACGGCGCCCGGACCTCGGTGGCGATCGGGGTGCTGACGGTCATCGGGGTGCTCATCATCGGCGTGCTGGTCGGATCGCTGGCGGGATACTTCGGCGGCTGGGCGGACACCGTGCTTGCCCGCATCACCGACGTCTTCTTCGGCATCCCACTGTTTCTCGGCGCGCTGATCCTGTTGACGGTGTCCGCGCAACGGTCGGTGTGGACGGTGTCGCTGGCGCTGGTGGTGTTCGGCTGGATGACGGCCATGCGACTGGTCCGCTCGTCGGTGGTGTCGATCCGCGGTGCGGACTACGTGCTGGCCGCCCAGGCCTTGGGCGCCTCGTCGGGCCGGATCCTGGTGCGGCACATCCTGCCCAATGCGCTTGCCCCGGTTCTCATCTACGCGACCATCGCGGTGGGCACGTTCATCTCCGCCGAGGCCGCGCTGACCTATCTGGGAATCGGCCTGCAGGCACCGGAGATCTCCTGGGGCCTGCAGATCAACGTCGCGCAGTCACTGATCGGAAGCTCACCGCACCTGCTGTTCTTCCCAGCCCTGTTCCTGTCGGTCACCGTTCTGGGCTTCATCCTGCTCGGCGACGCCCTGCGCGACGCCCTCGACCCGAAGCGGCGGTGAACATGGTTGACCCACTGCTCCAGATCACCGGTTTGCACATCGAGTTCTCTGTTGACAAGAAGTGGATACCCGCGGTGCGCGGGATCGACCTCACCCTGGGCCAGGGCGAGGTGCTGGCACTGGTCGGCGAGTCGGGTTCGGGGAAGTCGACGCTGGCGATGGCCGTTCCGGGCCTGTTGGCCGACAACGCCCGGGTGGCCGGCAGCATCCGGTTGGGCGGGGTCGAACTGGTCAACGCCGACGAGAAGACCCTGACCGAGGTCCGCGGCGATGACGTCGGCGTGGTGTTCCAGGAGCCGATGACGGCCTTCAACCCCGTCTACACCGTCGGCTGGCAGATCGTCGAAGCCATTCGGATGCACCGCGATGTGACCGCCGCGCAGGCCCGGGCCCGCGCGGTCGAGCTGCTCGACCTCGTCGACATGCCCGAGCCCGCCAAGCGGGTGGACTACTACCCGCACCAACTGTCCGGCGGCCAGCGCCAGCGTGCGATGATCGCCCAGGCACTGGCCTGCGACCCCAAACTGCTGATCGCCGACGAGCCGACGACCGCGCTCGACGTCACCGTCCAGGCCGAGATCCTCGACCTGATCCGCGACCTGCGGAACCGTGTCGACGCCGCCATCCTGCTGATCACCCACGACATGGGGGTGGTCGCCGATCTGGCGGATCGGATCATGGTGATGAAGGACGGCGTCGTGGTCGAATCCGCATCGTCTGCAGCACTGTTCGCCGATCCGCAGCACCCGTACACGAAGTCGCTGCTGGAGGCCGTCCCGCACCTGGGTGCCGGGCGGATCGAGGTCTCCGATGTCGAGCCGGCTCCCACCCCGCCGGCTCCCGAACCCTCGACAGCCATCGAGCCCGCGCTGTCGTTCCGCGACGCGACCATCGAGTTTAGGTCCGGGCCCAAGACCACCTTCCGGGCCGTCGACGGGGTGACCCTCGACGTCGCACCCGACGAGGTGGTCGGGTTGGTCGGTGAATCCGGTTCGGGCAAGTCGACATTGGGCAAGGCGGCCATCGGCCTGGTGAAGCTGACCTCCGGGTCGGTCTTTCTGGCCGGCACCGATATCACCGCCGCGTCCCAGCGCGGGCTGCGGGAGCCGCGTAAGAAGATCGGCGTGGTGTTCCAGGATCCGGGCTCGTCGCTCAATCCGCGCTGGCCGATCGGCCAGGCGATCGCCGAGCCACTGGCGTTGCACACCTCGCTGCCCAAGGAGGCTCGGCAGGCCCGGGTCGAGGAACTGCTCGACCGGGTCGACCTGTCCCGCAAGCTGCGCAACCGCTACCCGCACCAGCTTTCCGGGGGGCAGCGTCAGCGGGTCGGCATCGCCCGGGCGCTGGCGCTGGAGCCGGCGCTGGTGATCGCCGACGAACCCACCTCCGCGCTCGACGTCTCCGTGCAGGCCAAGGTGCTTCGGCTGCTGCGCGAGTTGCAGGCCGAGCACGGTTTCGCCTGCCTGTTCATCAGCCACGACCTTGCCGTCATCGAGGAGCTGTCCGACCGGATCGCGGTGATGAAGTCCGGGCGGCTGGTGGAATCCGGGCCGGCCGAGACGGTGCTACACCAACCCGCTGAGGCCTACACCGCCCGGCTCATCGCCGCCGTCCCGGTGCCGGACCCGGCAGAACAGGCCCGCCGTCGAGAGCTGCGTCTGGCCGAGGCGTGACCGCCGCGTCCGTTTCGGTCCTACGCCCTTGTTTTCGAGACCCGGGGCCCGAATACCGGGAGGGACCCGAATAGGGATTCCGCACTGCGACCGACGGCCAGCACCGTTCGGTCCGGGCGCACTACCGCGGCCCGGGCCCGACCCGACTGCAGCCAACGCGCCAGTTCCGAGCCCGGCGCGGCCTCGATGAGCACGGCGCCGCGCCGACCGATCTCCGCGCGGTGTGCCTCATCGAGCGAATCAGCGGTGATCACCGCAAACCGTCGGCCCACTTCGTCATCGAGCCTCGTGCCCTTCGGCAAATCGGCATGGGGCAGAACGGCATTCGGGCACAGCCTGCCCGCGAGTTGTCGCCGGCCACCCTTGCCAACGAGTTCGCTGCGATGCAGCGCCGGGGTGGTGCTGTCGACGATCTTGGCCCGGACACCGGGGATCACCCGCAGCCGCGGCACCACCGCCCGGCGCAGCAGGTCGCCGGCGCGGCCGCCGGCCGTCATCGCGGCGCCGACGGCGAGCGCGAAGCGGATCATGTACCGCGCGTGTGGCTTCCGCTCGGCCTCGTAGCTGTCCAGCACAGTCTCCGGCAGCCACCCGTTGATCACCCCGGCCAGCTTCCAGGACAGGTTCGCCGCATCTCGTAGCCCCGCGCACAGGCCCTGGCCGATGAACGGCGGGGTCAGGTGCGCGGCGTCGCCGAGGAGGAACATGCCGTCGCGGCGCCAGCGGTCGGCCACCTGCGCCCGGAAGGTGTACTCGGCGACCCGCAGCAGCGTGAGCCGTTCTGGCCCAACACCGTCCACCCATGGCCGGATCAGCGGATACAGCGCGGCGATGGTGCGGTAGTCGTCGGCGGTCTCGCCGGGCAGCAGCCGGAACTCCCAGCGATAGCGATCCGCGCCGATGCGCATGTAGGTCGCGGCCCGGTGCGGGTCGCACACCTGGTGGACTCCCTCCCACTGGTTCAGGTCGGCATCGGTTGCCACGTCGACCACAAGCCAGCGCTGCTGGAACTTGAGATCGTCCATCGTCGCGCCGATCGCGGTACGGACCAGGCTGTTGGCGCCGTCGCAGCCCAGGACGAAGCGCGCCGCCACCCGGTGTTCCTCGCCGCTGG
>JAUPKM010000609.1 GCA_030837445.1 Actinomycetota bacterium | reverse complement strand
TCGACCGGCCTCGGTGTGCTGATCAAGGCCTATGCCCGGCAGCGCGACTTGGGGGCGGGGTTCGCCGTCGTCGCTGCCGCGGACCGGATCACGAAGGTATTCCGGATCTCGGGGATGGACACGGCCCTCTCGGTGCACCCTGACCTCGAGTCCGCACTGGTCGGCTAGCAGATGACCAGCAACTCGCTGACTTTCCCGGCGGAAGTCGCCCACATCCGCACGGCCCGACTGGTCGCGGGTGCGGTGGCGAGTCAAGGCGATTTCGACGAGTCCGATGTCGGTGATATCCGGCTCGCCGTCGGCGAGGCCTGCGCGGTTACGATCACCTATGCCACCAGCGTCGAGGTGCTGCTCGAGTCGGAGTCGACCGGTCTCACGGTCCGAGTCGCCGCCACCGGAGCTGCCCGTAGCACCGAGCCGGATCCGCTGGCGATGATGCTGATGGAGTCCTTGGCGGACGAGTTCGAGGACTCCGCCGACGGCATCCGACTCCGCTGGTACCGGGGGTAGCAGCGCCGGAAGATTCCTGCCGAGCGGAACTGTCGAGGGTGTGATAATGGTGCGCCTTGGGCGTTGTCGGCAGGGGGCGGGCCATATCTGAGATGAACGCTGCGTAAACTCGCCCCGGGTCGCGGTGCGCGGCCTGTGCGCTGCGGCGGATGGCCGTGGTGGGTTCGGCTACTAATTCGTCTAGGAGAGTGCATGTCGTCTGCCAGTCTGGCCGCAGCCGTGGTGACTGTCTCCGGCACCAACTACACCGTCGTGCTGATCGTGGCACTGATCGCGGTGGCCGCCCTCGTGGTGGCTGGTCTGTTGGTGCGTGAGGTCCTCGCCGCTGGTGAGGGCACGGAGAAAATGAAGGAGATCGCCGGGGCCGTCCAGGAGGGCGCCTCGGCCTACTTGTCCAGGCAGTTCAAGACGTTGTCGATCTTCGCTGTCATCGTCTTTTTCGTCCTGTTCCTACTTCCGGCGGAATCTACCGGTGAGCGGATCGGGCGATCGATCTTCTTCGTCGTAGGTGCGGTCTTCTCCGGGGTCACCGGCTATGTCGGCATGTGGCTGGCCGTGCGCGCGAACGTCCGTGTCGCCGCGGCGGCCAACGACTCCGGCGAGCAGCGGGCGATGCGAATCGCCTTCCGAACCGGCGGGGTCGCCGGCATGTTCACCGTTGGGCTGGGCCTGCTGGGCGCCTCGATCGTGGTGCTGGTCTACAAGGGCGATGCCCCCAAGGTACTGGAGGGTTTTGGCTTCGGTGCCGCCCTGTTGGCGATGTTCATGCGGGTCGGCGGCGGCATCTTCACCAAGGCTGCGGACGTCGGCGCCGACCTGGTCGGCAAGGTCGAACAGGGTATTCCAGAGGATGACCCCCGCAACGCCGCCACCATCGCGGACAACGTCGGCGACAACGTCGGCGACTGCGCCGGTATGGCCGCGGACCTGTTCGAGTCGTACGCCGTGACGCTGGTAGCCGCGTTGATCCTGGGCAAGGCTGCCTTCGGCGATGTCGGACTCGTGTACCCGCTGGTGGTGCCAGCGATCGGCGTGATCACGGCCGTGATCGGTATCTTCGCGGTCTCCCCCCGGTCCGGGGATCGCTCGGGGATGAGCGCCATCAACCGCGGCTTCTTCATCTCCGCAGTCATCTCGGCCATCCTGGTGACGATCGCGTCCTTTGTGTTCCTGCCGGCCAAACTGGTGGACTTCAAGGGTGTCGTCATCGAGAACCTGGGCATCGTCGGAAGCGTCGATGCGATCAACCCGAGGGTGCTGGCCATCGGAGCGGTACTGATTGGCATCGTGCTGGCCGCCGCGATCCAGCAGTTGACCGGGTACTTCACCGAGACCAACAGGCGGCCAGTCGATGACGTGGCGAAGACCTCGCTGACCGGTCCCGCGACGGTCATCCTCGCTGGTATCTCGCTCGGCCTGGAGTCGGCGGTCTACTCCGCCCTGCTGATCGGCGCCGCGGTATTCGGCGCCTCCCTGCTCGGTGCCGGTTCGGTGACGCTGTCGCTGTTCGCAGTCGCGTTGGCCGGTACCGGACTGCTGACCACCGTCGGCGTGATCGTCGCGATGGACACCTTCGGGCCGGTTTCGGACAACGCTCAGGGGATCGCAGAGATGTCCGGCGATGTCACTGGCGAGGGAGCCAAGGTACTCACCAACCTGGACGCAGTCGGGAACACCACCAAGGCCATCACCAAGGGGATAGCGATCGCGACCGCTGTGTTGGCCGCGACCGCACTGTTCGGTTCCTTCCAGGACGCCGTTAAGACGGCTGCGGGCACGGTAATCCAACAGGGCAACCAATCGTTGGGCACCTTCCTGCAGGGCAGTGGCCAGTATCTGGGCATCCTGGATGTCTCCAACCCGCGCAACCTGGTCGGTCTGTTGATCGGGGCGGCAGTGGTGTTCCTGTTCTCCGGGTTGGCGATCAACGCCGTGGCCAGGGCCGCGGGCGCGATCATCTTCGAGGTGCGCCGGCAGTTCCGGGAGCATCCGGGGATCATGGAGGGCACCGAAAAGCCCGAGTACGGCCGAGTAGTCGACATCTGCACGCGGGACTCCCTGCGGGAGCTCGCGACCCCCGGTCTGCTGGCGATCCTGACTCCGATCGCGGTCGGATTCGGCCTGGGAGTGGGTGCCCTGGGCTCCTACTTGGCGGGGACAATCGCGACTGGCACCCTGATGGCTGTGTTCCTGTCGAACTCCGGTGGCGCCTGGGACAACGCCAAGAAGTTCGTCGAGGATGGTCACTACGGTGGAAAGGGCAGTGAGGCTCACACCGCGACTGTGGTCGGCGACACCGTCGGCGACCCGTTCAAGGACACGGCCGGCCCGGCGATCAACCCGTTGATCAAGGTGATGAACCTGGTCGCGCTGTTGATTGCCCCGGCCGTTGTCGGGCTGTCCATCGGGGCGGATGCGAGCGCACCGATCCGGTACGCGATCGCCGTGGTGGCGACTGCAATCGTGGTGATCTCGGTGGTCATTTCCAAGCGTCGCCCGATCGCGGTCGGCGACCAGGAGGCGCAAACGGAGCCGGCGACGGCTGCCTGATTACGCGCCGCCAACGCGCCCCCGCCGGACTCCGACAGCCATCCGCTGACGGTGCCCGGCGGGGGCGCGTGTTCTCATGGAGAAGGGATTTGCCACTCTTGACGCGCCGCTGCGCTAGGTTGCGTCAGGATCCCGACCCCCGGCTCCACCCGGATTCAGCACCAGGGGCAGCGCCCCTTAGGAGGAGACACACGTGAGCAAGGCAGGAGGATTCCGCCTGGTGATCGTCGAGTCGCCCGCGAAGGCGAAGACGATCCAGC
>JAUPKM010000608.1 GCA_030837445.1 Actinomycetota bacterium | reverse complement strand
GTTCGAGCGCCGCGACGTCAGTGTGTGATCCGGTCGAGTCGTGTGCGGACCTGCTGCGGGCGGTTCTCCGGCCCGGAGCCGACGCCGGGCCCGAGACCCGGCGGAAGACCGGACGGCGGCAGGCGTGCGAGATCGGCGCCCGCGCCGCCGAGGCGGGAATGGACGTCGGGGAACTGGCGATCGTCATGCTGGCCGCCGCGGGACGCGCCTGGGCGGACGACGTCCTCGACCCGAAGGACCCGGCCGAGACCGTGCACGATCGTGCGGCACAGTTGCTGGCGACGGCCGAGAGTTGGGCGACCGCCATGCTCGACGGGTACCGCCACCAGGCCCGGACCGAACTGACCCGCCGTGAGGCGGAACGGGTCGCCTTCCTCGAGGACCTGCTCACCGGTCGTGCCGATCCTGGAGGCCTGGCCGAGAGAGCGAACCGGTACGGCATCCGCCCGTCCACGGCCCACAACGTCGTCCTCGTCAGGGGGGCGGAGCCGACCGACGCCCTGGTCCGCACCCTCGACGCCGCCCTGGCCGGCCGGTTCGGGGCGGGGAACACGCTCACCGTCCGACGAGGCCCCGACCTGGTCTGCATCAGCGCGGGCGGCCTGCGCGGGGTTCCCGGCGAACTGGCGCACCATCTGGTGACCACGCCGGGCGCCGGGACCTGGCAGATGGCCGTCGGGCGTGTCCACCGCGGGCTGCGGGGAATCGCCACCTCCCTGGAGGAGGCCGCCGACGCCCTCGACCTGGCCGGGAGACTCGGGTTCACCGCGCCCGTCCTCCGGGCCGCGGACCTGCTGGTCTTCCCGGTCCTGCTCCGCGACCGGGACGCCATCACCGATCTCGTCACGACCGTCCTCGGCCCGCTCCGCGAGGCACGGGGCGGTCCTCGCCCCTACCTGGAGACGCTGACCGCCTTGTTCGACAACCAGGGCAACCACACGGCGACGGCGCGTGAGATGCACCTGTCGGTCCGGGCCGTCACCTACCGGCTGGAGCGGATCCGCGCGCTGACCGGTTTCCACCCGGCCGAGCCGACCCAGCGGTTCACCCTCCAGACGGCCGTCCTCGGCGCCCGTCTCCTGGGCTGGTGCGACGACGAGGGGCCACCCACCGGCGGCTCTGGCCGAACGGCGGGAGCCTGACATGGTGATCGAGATCCTGGCCTGCCTACTGGGACTGGTCCTTCTCGCCCTCTCCTCGGACGCTCTGGTCATCGGGTGTTCGAGGATCGCCCGGCGCCTCGGCGTGCCAGCAACCGTCGTCGGGGTCGTGGTGATCGGCTTCGGGACCTCGGCACCGGAACTGCTGGTCTCCGGGTCCGCGGCCCTGCGCGGGTCCGTCGCGATCGGCGTCGGCAACGTCATCGGATCGAACATCGCCAATCTGACCCTGGTGCTCGGCGTGGCGGCCCTGGTGGCTCCGGTGACGGTACGACGGGGATTGATCCGGCGCGAGGTACCGATGATCCTCCTGGCATCGGCCGCGTTCGGCCTCGCTCTCCAAGGCGGTGTGTCGCGTGCGGAAGCCGTCCTGCTGCTCGTGGGGCTGGCCGGATGCCTGATCCTTCTCGTGCGCTGGGCCGTCCACGGTCAGACCGGTGGGCCGGACGCCGGTGGGCCGGAGCAGGACCTGGACGACCTCACCGGTCCCAAGGACGTGTCGCCGCTCCTCACGCTCCTGGCGCAGGCCGGCGCGGGACTCGTGGGAACGGTCCTCGGGGCGCAGGCCCTGGTCTTCGGCGCTGCGGGACTTGCCCGTGCCGCCGGGCTGTCCGAAGGATTCGTCGGAGTGACGATCGTCGCCATCGGGACGTCGCTGCCGGAACTCCTCACGGCCGCCCAGGCAGCCCGCCGGGGAGAGAACGACCTGGTGATCGGCAACCTGCTGGGATCGAACCTGTTCAACGCCCTGGGGGTGGGCGGCCTCATCGGCGTGATCAGCCCGGCGGTGGCGGTCGACCGGTCCCTCGCCGTGAACGGAGTCGCGGTGATGATGGTCGTGTCGTTCCTGGCCACGGCCTTCATGATTCGGAGACTCCGGGTCGTCCGCTGGGAGGCGGCCGTCCTCCTCGCCGTGTTCGTGGGGTATCTGCCGCTCCTGACCTGATGAGCGGCGATTAGGGATACAGGTTTCTGCTTGAGCTGGGAGTTTCCCCACGGCTGAACTGAGGTAGCACTCCGCGCCTGCTTCGACACTCGCAGTCGCGGATCCATGAAGTGCGCAATTGAACCCGCGACACGCCGGACCAAAAGCATAGAAGATGGCTTCCTGTCTGAGATCTTGGATTTGCGAATATCAGGATCCAGAACAGAAAGCCATCAGATGCCAGTATCCCACACGCCGCCCAGAGTGTCGATCCCCAACGAAGATGAGGACATCGACGCCGACCTCGACGAGTTCCTTGACATCTTCCGCGGGCTTCCCGATCCGCGAGATCCACGAGGTCTGCAATACGACCTCGTGTTCCTTCTCGCCGCTTCCACCGTCGCCGTCATGGCAGGGGCTACCGGATTCCGCGCAATAGCTGACCACATAGCTGATCTTCCGGATTCCGTGGCCAAACTCTTCGGAGCACGATGGAACTGGTTCCACTGGAAGTACAACTGCCCGAGCGCCTCGACACTTCGGGCCGTCTTCGCCGACATTAACATCGAGGAACTCGAACGCCGCATCGGTGAATGGCTCTTCACTCGAGCCCGCAGCGGCCGGGAAGGACTAATCACCCTCGCCTTGGACGGTAAGGTCCTGCGAGGAGCCTGGACCGACGATCACCAGCAGTTCACCCTCTTCTCCGCCATGATCCACGGCATTGGGGTGACAATCGGTCAGCTACAGGTCCCCCAAGGGACGACCGAGGTCACCCAGGTCGAGCCACTGATCGACATGATCACGATCTTGGGAGCCGACACCTTGATCACCGTGGATGCCGCCCACACTCACGCCACCACCGCACAAGCCCTCAAAGGTGAGCGGAACATCGACTTCATAATGACCGTCAAATCGAACCAGCCCAATCTCCTGACCGAACTGATCTCGCGCTTTAAGCCCATACTGGCCTCCACACCACACCATGTGATCGAAGAACGCGGCCACGGCCGGAAGAAACGATGGTCGATCTGGGCCCTACCGGCCACCGATCTCGACTTCCCCCACCTCGAACAGATCGCCTGCATCCGTCGCGACACCTGGAACCTCGACGGAACATACATCGGCAAGGAATTCGCCTTCCCCATCACAAGTGCATCAGCCGAGAAAGTGAGTCCCTCTGACCTCAATCACCACGTCCGCAACCACTGGGGAATCGAAGCGAAAAGCCACTGGGTGCGGGATACCGTATGGCGAGAGGACCACAATCAGTCCTGGAAAGGAAACACGGCCCACGCATTCGCCGCCCTCAAGAACTTGGCCATCGGGGCCATTCGACTCGCTGGACTCCACGAGATCAAACGAACCACGGAATCCATCGCAAGAGACCGAACCCGAGCCATCCCACTACTCGCTTCATCGTGACCAATCGGACACTCAGTGCTACCTCAGTTCAGCCGTGGGAGTTTCCCACGGCTGAACTGAGGTAACAGTGAGCGACTGGACGGCTACGAGGTGGCAAGGATGGGGATTGCGCGGGTTCGGTCTCTGGCTATCGATTCCGTGGTTCGTCGGATCTCATGGAGATCTG
>JAUPKM010000607.1 GCA_030837445.1 Actinomycetota bacterium | reverse complement strand
CCTTCGCAGGGCCGGAGCCGCCTGCGCTCAGGCGATCGCGTGCCAGCGGGCTGACCGGTCACCGGCCCGCAGGGACCGGACACGGTGATGCAGTTCCGTGGCAGCGGCCGGTCTGCTCGGGGCCAGACGAAGGTAGGCGCCGAGGGCGTGCAGTTCGGTGATGTCGCGCAGCAGGGTCCAGTCGGGCCAGTCGAGGATGTTGTAGCCGTAGGTGGCCAGGAAGCGTGTCCGGTCGGCTTCGGGCGCGTGGAAATGGTCGGGGACACCGGTGGGCAGGTCCAGCTCACGAGGGCCGAGACAGGCGCCGTCCCAGTCGATCAGTAGTCCAGGGCCGTGGTCGGAATCGCGGACCAGGTTCTCGCTGTGGGCATCAGCATGGACGAGCCCTTCGCCGAGGGGGAACGACGTGGCGATGAAGGCGTCAACCAGTGTGTTGGCGCGGTCGAGCAACCAGGCGCGATCGTCGTCGGCGACGGCCGGGTACGGGCGTTGCCGGTCCAGGGCCACCGCCTCGAACAGACGTTGTAACGGCTGGTAGCGCGGCACAGGGAACGGTGGGGCGGGCAACGCGTGCAGCCGCCGCAGCAGCACCGCCAGGTCTGCCGTCGAAGGCGCCGGTGTGGTGGGCCGGTGGGGCCAGAAGGTGGCGACCGCTCCGACGACGATGATCGGCTGCTCACCGGATGCCGGTGGTAGCGCAACAGGCTCGGGCTGGGTGGCCAGCCACCGCGTGACCTCGATGCAGGTCTGGGCGCGGCGGCGGCGCACCGGTGTGTCCGGGGCCAGCCGGACGACAAGATGGCTGTGGGGCAGCAGGTACACCGCATTGGACCGGTGATGCAGCAGCTCCGCGCCGGCGGGGTCCACCCCGAAGATTCGGCAGGCGTCGCACAGTGCGGACTGGCCGGGCAAGCCGGAACCCTGACGTGTGGACGGAGACATCGACGGTTACGCCGCGGTGGTGGCCAGCGCCCTGCGGAGGCGTTCGCGCAGGTCAGCGACCTCCGGCTGGCCGCTGTGCGGGGCTGCCACGGTGTCCAGCACGCGAAGCCGGGCGTAGCCGCGGGTGGATGACAGCCCTGTGATCGCATCCACCGCGTCGTGCCCGGTGGCTACCGAGGCCTCGATGTCCCCGGCCTGGAACTGCACCGAGGCCAGCGGGGGCAGGATCACCGCACGGCTGCGTTCGCACTCCGTGCCGTATCCGGTGACCGCTGTGGTCAGTTTCTCGATGGCCTCGGGCGCGAACTCCGGGCGGGTCAGCGACAGCAGGTAGAGCGAGTGGCCTTGCTGGGCGGTGATCTCGGCGTCGTTGACGAACCATGCCCACGGCGGAGTCATGGATGGGTCGACGGCGGCGTAGGTCTCCTGGGCCTTGCCGATGGCGCGGCGGGTGGGTTCAGACTCACCGAGCGTGGCGCGGCACCACCCGAGTACGGAAGAGATGTAGCCCTGGGTGATCGTGCTGACTGGGTAACGGCGGTTGGCGGCCGTGGCGGAGGCGAGTTGAACCAGCTGCAGCGCTTCACCCGCGCTGTCGGCATGCTTGTTCGGGTCGAGACCATGCAGGTGCAGGGCCTGGTGGGCCATGTCCAGCAGCATGTCCACGGCCAGGTCGGGGGCGCGGGGGTGGTCCTCGGCACGGCGGGCGGTGTCCAGGGCGTAGGTCCACAGGCGTCGGGCGGTGTCATGGTCCTCGACGTCGTAGGCCATCCACCCAGCCATACCGGCCAGCTCGGCGATGGCCACCAACAGCCGGGTGCGGACCGTCGGCGAACACACGGCGTCCTCCAGCCGGCGCACCTGGTGCAGCTGCGTGACTGCTGCGGCGCGGCACAGTCCGCCGCCGCAGGCGAAGTCCGAGCGGCGGAACCCGTCGGTGATGGCCTCGATCGCATCGACATCGGCGGCGCCGATACGGGGCCGGGTCACCGGTTCGACGTCACCGGGAAGCAGCGAGCCCAGCCTGGCAAGCTCTGGATGCAGATCCGACCCCAAGGTGGCGGCCGTGACCAGGGCAAGAAAGTCCCTACGCTCCAACCAATTCGCCTCCTCCTGAGCTGCCAGGCTACCTGTGACTTCAGTCGGGAAACCGAGCAATCGTGGTGGGATACGCAGAAGGATGGCCAGACGGGCTGCCAACTTGACGTGAGTCAACCGCCGCTCGCCCCGCTCGACAGCCGATACCCGTGATTGCGATAGATCCAGCAGGTCGGCGAGCTGGAGTTGGGACAGTCCGGTGTGCTGCCGCACAGCGGCGAACACCGCGCCGAAGTCGTAGCGGGCCAACGCGGTACGTAGATCCCCGTCCTCGTAGAACCCGTCCGGGATCGGTTTGCGGAACCCTACGGCGCGGGCGCAGGAGCCGCACATCGAGTCGGTGGCGGTGGCCAGCACGGTGCCACAGAACCGGCATCGTTGTCGTTCCCGACCGATCATTACTCGCCTTCCGCACTCGATTGGTGTTCGCGCAGATGCGCAACGTAGCCCCCCGCTTGGTACCAGTCGGTCGTGTTGAGTCAGCGGTGTCAAGCCCCAGTGGGGCTAGCACCACTGGGGATCGAAAAGGACGGAGTCGGCCAGGAGAATGGACATCATGGTTACGCCGACCCCGATGACCGACCAAGAGCCGCTTGGGTCGAGTCCCGACAGGCGGTTCCGGCCGAGGCACCAGGCGAAGTCCTGCCTTACAAGGTCTTCGCGGCCAGGCTGAAAAGATCCATCCCATCGACAATGAGAGGTTGCCATGTCCGCAATCCTCACCGCCGAGACCGAGAACACGAAGGTTCCGGCCGTTAGCAAGGACTCCGGAGACCCGTTCTCCCTCGATGTGCAAATCATCACCGACGTCCCGGCCGGCCACCCGCTGTCGCCGTGTGGCGGAGGCACCGACGACGGCTGTGACCCGACCTGCGCGTCCGCGTGTGTCACCGGCGGTGTCTGACCACTTCACTGATCCGCGTGCCGATCAGGGGCCAGGACCGGTCTGACCCCTGATCGCCTTGCCCGCGACCACACCTCGATCGTGAATGGACAGGAGGACCGGATGCGCGTCACCGACAACAAACCGCTCTACCAGCACACCGGAGTCGCTCTGCTGCGGGCCGCTGTCGCGCCGCTGACCACCGCTCCCAACGACTGGCCCGACCCCGCCGACCCGAACGGGTGCCGGGCGTGGCAGGACCATGTGTGGTCGGACCCGTATCTGGCCGGGGCGGTACGCCAAGCCAGCCCGTCGCTGGGCGAAGCCTTCGACGACATCCGCTCCGGTCGCACCACCGGGGACAAGCAGGTCCGCAGCGTTACCTTGTCTACCGTCCGCTATCTACTACGCAGCATCGGCCGACCGACACCGTTCGGCCTGTTCGCCGGAGTCGCCCCCGCTGGCCTCGGGCCACGGACCCAGGTCGAGTGGGGCACGAAGCACCACGTCACCACCCGCGTGAACACCGAGTGGCTGGCAGACATCATCAACCGCGCCGAGGGCTGCCCCGACCTGTTGGAACGCCTCTCGGTGACGGTCAATGACCTCGCTGTCCGGCGCGGTAGCCGTCTGGAGGTGCCGCAGGGACCGAATCGGGTGGCCATCCGCTTCACCCGCGCCGTCGCCGCAGTACAGGCCAAGGCCGCTACCCCGGTTCGCTTCGGCTCCCTCGTCGATGATCTCGCCGAGAAATTCGGCTCGGACAGGAAGCGGGTCCGGGACACACTCACCGAGATGGTGCGGCACGGTTACCTGATCACCAGCCTGCGTGCCCGGTCCACCGTCACCGACCCGTTCACCCACGTCTTGGACCAGCTTCACGACGCCGATGCAGCCACCCTGCGCGAAACCGTGGCTCTTCTCGCCGACCTCGACGCTCTGCACTCCGACCTGCGCCGCCACAACGACATGACAGCCACGCGCACCAACCAGAACCAGGCCCGCACCGAGATCACCGCTCGGATGCGAAAGCTATCCTCGGCTGGGCGCACTCCACTGGTGGTGGACCTGCTGCTGGACTGCCGCGTCAGCGTGCCCCGCCGGGTGGTACACGAGATGGAACGCGCGGCGAATGTCCTGCTGCGCCTGACCCGCTATCCCGCAGGGGAACCGGTGTGGCTCAACTACCAGCGTGCTTTCGTCGACCGGTACGGCACCGGCACGCTGGTATCGGTGACCGATTTACTCGACCCGGACGCTGGCCTTGGATATCCGGCCACCTACCGCAGTAGCGTGCTTCCTGCACCACCCTCGACGGTGTCCGAACGGGATGAGCGACTGATGACGCTGGCCTGGGAGGCGATGGCCAACGGCACTCGCGAGATCGTGCTCACCGACGAGTTGGTCAGCGGACTGACCGGGGAAGCGTTCGATCCACGGTTCATCCCACCACATGTGGAGTTGTCCGCCCGTATCCACGCAGCCAGTCGTAAGGCCCTGGACGCCGGGGAATTTCGGCTCACCGTTGCCCCTGCCCGTTCCGCGGGCACGCTGACCTCCCGGTTCACCCCGATGGCCACCGGCAGTGGACTCGCGCAGGCATACCGGGCGCTTCCGGCCGCCACGGAAGGTGCGCTGCGGGCACAGATGTCGTTCGGGCCGCTGTACCCGCACGCAGAAAACATCTGCCGTGTCCCGGCCTACCTCGACCACATCCTCCCGCTCGGCGAGCATCGCGAGCCCAGCGACGAGAAGACCTTGATCCCGGTTGACGATCTCGCGGTCACCGCGACCCGCGATCGGCTGTACCTGGTCAGCCGTTCCCGCCGACAGGTCGTGGAACCGCAGGTGTTCCACGCTCTCGCACTGGACAAACAGCCGCCGCCGCTCGCCCGGTTCCTGGCGCACCTGCCACGGGCGTTCTCCGCCGCCTGGTACCAGTTCGATTGGGGAACTCACCATGGGTTGCCGTTCCTACCGCAGGTCCGCTACGGCCGCACTGTTCTGTCCCCTGCCCAGTGGTGCCTCACCACCACCGACCTGCCCACCAACGCAGAACAGTGGCCAGCGGTGCTCGACCACTGGCGACGACGCTGGGACTGTCCGGAGACGGTGGAACTGCGCGACGCCGACCGCACCCTGCGCCTGTCCCTTGACCAGCCCGGCCACACCGTCCTGTTGCACACCCATCTCGTCCGGCACAGGCAGGCCGTCCTCTCCCAGGCCGCCCCGGTCGAGGAGTACGGCTGGATCAACGGCCACACCCACGAGATCGCTTTCCCCCTGATCACCACCCGCCCACCAGCACCCAACCCACTGCGCGGCTCGCTCCCGGTGGTGACCAACAGCCACGGGCACCTACCCGGTGCCCCGGAAAGTCCGTGGCTGTCGGCGAAACTGTTCACCCACCCTGAGCGGATCAACGAGATCGTTGCCGAGCGTCTTCCCGACCTGCTGACCAGCCTCAACGACCCGGACTGCTGGTGGCTGCGCTACCACAGCCCATACGAGACGGACCACCTGATCCTTCGCATCGCCACCGCCTCCGGCCACTACGGTACATGCGCGAAAATTGTCGGGGAGTGGGCACAACGGATGCGGGACGCAGGACTTCTCGGACGGTTGGTCCTGGACACCTACGCCCCTGAGATCGGCCGCTACGGCGACGGTCTGACGTTGGAGGCCGCCGAAACTGTGTTCGCCGCAGATTCTGCCGTCGTGGCGGCGTTCCTGCGGCACCAGCCCACCGCTGAGGTCGACCTCGCACTGGTCGTAGCGAACATGGTCGGTATCGTCACCGCCTTCTTCGGCGACCACGCCGAGGCCATGACCTGGCTGGTCGAACGACCCGTTCCCATGGCCCCTTCATTTGACCGGGCCGTTACCGACCGGGCCATCCAGATGGCCACTGACCCAGCTGCGCTGGCACAGGTCCCCGGCTGGGACAGCCGCATCAATGCGGCCTGGCAGCACCGAGCCGTCAGCCTGGCCGCTCACCGCAAGGCACTGACGCCGGAGGTGAACATCGCCGTGGTGCTGGAGTCGCTGCTGCACATGCACCATAACCGGGCCATCGGCATCGACGCGGAGCACGAACGTATCTGCCGACGGTTGGCCCGACAGGCCGCATGCTCGTGGACCGCACGCCACCCGGCAGGTGATTGATGACCTTCACAAACCCCGGTACGCCGCCGCCCGAGCAGCCACCCGCGCCCGGATGGGGGCAGTCCCTGTCCGCTGGTGCCGCTGGGCTGGCGCTGCTGCATATCGGCTACGCCCACGGTGGCCTCGGCGACTGGGTCACCGCCCACCGTTGGGTCAAAACCATGGCTGCCGAACCCGTGGCCGCCCACCCGGATGTCTGCCTGTATCGGGGATCCCCGGCGGTCGCGTTCGTACTGCGCACCGCAGCTCTGCCCGCCTACGCCGATGTACTGCACACACTTGACGAGCACATTGGGACGATCACCCGTACTCGGCTAGAAGCGGCGCACGAGCGGATCGACCGAGGCGAACTGCCGAACCTGCGGGAGTTCGACCTGGTCAATGGGCTGACCGGGCTCGGTGTGTGTCTGCTCCAGGCCGTCCACGCCGACCCGATCCACCGCAACAGCGAACTGCTGCGCGACGTGCTGTCTTACCTAGTCCGGTTGACCGGCAGGATTACCGTGGACGGCGCCAAGCTGCCCGGTTGGTGGACCGCGAACGGGCCATCGGACCGACCCGATCCCCAGTGGCCTGGCGGCCACGCCAACCTGGGCATGGCACACGGCATAAGCGGCCCGCTGACCCTGCTGTCCACCGCCATGGCCGCTGGCATCAGCGTCCCCCGACAGGCAGACGCGATCGAATCCACCGACTGGTTCCTCAGCTCCTGGCGTTGTGGCTCAGTGACCAGTCCCTGGTGGCCGGGGGCTATTTCGGCCCGAGAGTGGGCCAACGTCGCAGTCGAGCAGCCCGGTCCGCAACGGCCGTCATGGTGCTACGGCACTCCCGGCATCACCCGGGCCCGCTACATGGTCGCCCAGGCGCTGGATATCCCACATGGGATGTTTAAAGCTCAAGCCGCACTCGTCACGTGTATCACCGACAATACCCAGCTCGACCAACTCGGCGACGACTCACTCTGCCACGGCTGGGCCGGACTCGTGCACACCACCCGCCGGATCCTCGCTGGCGTAGAACCCTGCGGCGAGTTCGCTGAGGCCCTGTCCCGGCTGGAACACCGCTGGCGGCGACGCCGCTCGCAGACGGTCCAGGAGTTGTCGGACCTGAGCGGAATGTTGGAAGGCTGCACCGGAATCGCACTCACCGACCTCCCCTCGGACATCGGATGGGACGCCTGTCTGCTCACCGCCCCGCCCACGGCCGGCTTAGAGCGACCGGCAACAACGCACGCGGAAGGAACCGGATGACCCACCTCACCAGT
>JAUPKM010000606.1 GCA_030837445.1 Actinomycetota bacterium | reverse complement strand
CCGTTTCACCAACTGGGCTCCTCCGCGCTACATAAACAGTTGAACCGCAACCCACCAGCAGGCTGGACCAAACTCCGGCGCGGCAAATGGGTGCGAGATAGCGGCTGATCGGAGTCATGCGCGCAACTCGAGATGTTGAATCACTGTCACCAGACCCTTACCTCCTCGACGAACGAGGGCACAGTGGGTTACAGTTGTTACAGATAGAGGAGGGCTCATGGGTCAAATAGAGTTCATAACCGGGCAGTCGCACTTGTTGCAGGGGGCTTCCGCCGCCGAGCCTGTTGGGACCGTTACCGGCTGCACCGTGACGCTCGCTGACGGCCGCACACTCGAAGCAGACGAAGACCTGGTAGGCGTACTCAACCTGCTTCTGGGAGATGGGCTCGCGCACCGTCGAGCGCAGGTCGTCGTGGACAGCGAGTGGATGAGCCCTGAATCGGCCGCTAAGTCGCTCAGCGTAAGCCGTCCGACCGTCTACAAGTGGATGGACACCGGCGTCTTGAGCTTCGCCCAGGTTGGCACACACCGGCGTGTACCCCGTGAAGATGTGGATGCGCTCATCCGTGCACGACTGTCTAGGGAAAGCACAGATGAGGTGCTCGCCGACCATTCGCTGGACTCCCCACTGTCGGAGGAGGACTACCGCCGGGCATCCTTCGACGCCCGGCGATCCGGAGGGTCCGAGGCTGTTGCGCAGTTGGCTCGGGCGCAGCACGCTGCGAAGGCTCGCGCCGCCGCGGTGCGCGCGAGACTGCCCCGTAAGTGACCCTGCTCTGGGTCACGCGAGCCGCTCTTACGGACCTGAAACTCGAGGCGCTCGCTGGGTCCGACGTCTCTCGTGTAAGCAACCGTCACCCCATCCTGGACGCCTTCTACTCCAAGCGCGCGCAGTCGCAATTCGGTACCGAGCAGCTGGAAGGGGTACCCCATTCTCAAGGAATCTGGAACCTGCACGCGATCAACCCGCACAGAGGTGTCACCTGGTACGACCATGACGAGGACGTGGTCTTTCTGCTCGCGTATTCACCGCATGACTATGCCGTTTTCGTCAGTCGCTTCCGGATGGGCCAGTTGGCGCCGTCGGCGCGTGACTACGAGGATGTCGCTCAGCACCGCCGAGAACTATCAGGCCTGGATGACGACTTCCTTGAGGTGGTTGAGGCCCAGTGTCCGGACCTTGTGGCGCGAGCGCTGCACGCACCGGGCCAGGTCGTGGAAGAACTACTGGGAAGTGAACTACCCGCTGCCGCATTGCTAGAGGTAGTTGTGGTCTCTGACACCGATTTGACCGGAGATTTGTATCTCGCGCTGCGGTTCGCCGACCGCCAGAAGCTCCGGGCACTTCCGTCAGAGGTTGTCAGTCACCTGGTTCCCCTTCTCCTGCCTGACGCCGACTATGTGGACATTGACTGGGCTCCGGCGTACGTTCCTGTCGAACTTGGCAACCGGGCCGGAGACACCACTATCCGATGGCGACGTTACTGACTTCCCTGCGGAGACCCGGTCACGTGCGGGCGGCGGGGGTGCCGCGACTTCGCAAGGGATCCATTCCCGGACGGATGCTGCGACCGCAAATCACCCAAGTGGAAGGACATGTAGAAGACCTCGGTCTGCATCGGCCCTAACGTCCGCATTGCTGCGTAACCACACCGTCCGAACACGAAAGGAGCAATAGCCCACCAACCCGTTGGTATACAACGAATCTGGCTCTTCGTATCTGAGGGTGTTTGAGGGGGTCGCGACACGGCGTGTGATGTGCGCGGTGTTGTAGGCCTGGGGCCTCACGATCAGTAGCGACTAAACATGCCGATCGGATCCGGCGTGTCGACAGCCTGTCGATGCGCTCGGCTGAACGCTGCGTACCCGATCTAGGAACCGAAAGGCAGCGAGAACGTCTGCCGCCAACCCTTGCCAGTGAGCAGGAACAGGCTGACCTCGGTCAGCCGCGCACTGATGGGAAGTAGCGGTTCAAGCTCGTCCGCAATCTGGCGCACCAAGGCGTCGTCATCCCTGTGTACGAGCGTCAGGTGCGGGACGATGTCGCCGTGTCTCCCTGCGTAGGGCCGCAATTGCGGCCAGATCTCGGTGACCCGTTCGGTCAGGACTCGTACCTCGTCCGCGGGGGACGGGGCGAGGTAGACAACTCCGGGGAACGTCTCGATCGAAGTGAACGCGACATCGAATTTGCGCGTTCGCCCACACAGA
The DNA here is from genome assembly GCA_030837445.1 of Actinomycetota bacterium. Taxonomy (GTDB): domain Bacteria; phylum Actinomycetota; class Actinomycetes; order S36-B12; family UBA10799; genus JACJWR01. Next base: position 3,536 of record JAUPKM010000606.1, on the reverse strand, counting down.
TCGGCAAGCTGGGAACGAACCTCAGCCGTCACCTCCAAACTGTCCAGGAATGGGTACATGACAGTTAGGTGGGCGGGCATTCGACCTGAAGTCGGATGATCGGGTCGATCGCGCCAGCGAGCGACGATGGGCTCCAGCGCAGGCACCGGGATGACGAGGGCGCACGTGAAGCCTCCAATAGCTTCACGTGCGCTCCGGTGGTTCACGCTCCTACCCTCGCAGATGGCTGGGCGGCCTACTCGTACGTGATTGCGCGCAGCACATCGAGTCGGGCGGCCTGGCGCGCCGGCAATGCGGCGGCCACCACTCCCGCAATCGCTGCGACAACGATCCAACCGGCCATCTGGCCGATGGGTAGCGAAAAGGTGGCGAAGCCCTGGTCTGCCATGGACCTGACGATCACCCAACCGGTCACTGCACCCAACACAGACCCCAGGAGCGCCCCGAACAGCGCCGTCGCCACCGCCTCGTCGGTGATCATCCACCGCACCTGTGCCCGCGACATGCCAACGGCTCGGAGCAAGCCGATCTCCCGGGTGCGCTCAACGATCGACAGGGCCAGCGTGTTGGCGATGCCCAGTATGGCGATCAAGAGGGCGAGGCTCAGCAGGCCCGTGAACAGCACCAGGAGGGCGTTGACCTGCGTCACCGCGTTGGCGATCTGATCGGAGGTGGTTGTGACCGTTACTGCAGGGAAGCCCTTGAGGGCCATCTCTACCGCTATTTTTCCGTCCTGCGGTGAAACTCCGGGATCGAGCGCAACCAGCAGCGAACCGGCGGAGTCAGGACCCCCCAGGGTTGACCAGGTCGCCTGGTCGATCACGTAGGAGCCCAGGGTCGCATCCTGCAGGGAGCCCGCGATCCGCAGGACCGCTGATCTACCCGAGGGGAACTCCACCCGCAGCGTGTCCCCCGCAGCACTCCCCCGCTCCGCCAACGTCGCCGCATCGATAAGGATGCCTCCCCTCAGGGCTGCGACGTCAACCTCCCCGATGTTGGACACCCGCCCTATCGTGCCCGCGTCAACCGCTGTCACCGTGGTTGCGAGCCCGTCGACGCGCGCGGGCCCGGTGCGCACCGCAGACACGACGTCGATGGCGGGAACCTCTCTAACCGCCCGCAGCACCTGCTCCGACACCGGCAGATACACGTTGGTGGACTGCACAGTGAGGTCACCTCGCGACGAGTTCTGCACGGTCGTGGCAATCGACTCCTTCATGGACGACGCGAAGATCGCGGTGAACACCACGAGGGCAACGCCGACGGTCAACGCGGTGGCAGTCGCCGCCGTCCGTCGCGGATCCCTGGCGCTGTTGGCTCGGGCGAGGAGCCCTGACGCCCCGCGGAAGGCCTGCCCGATCGCCATCGTGATGGGCCGGGCGATGAAGGGGGCGAGCAGGATGACGGCGAGGATAATGATGATGACGCCGATCATGGACAAGCCGACCGTCCCAGTGCCGAGCCCGCCCACCGCCAATACGACACCCACAGCGAGCGCGCCCAGCCGCAGCCAACTGCGCGTCCGACGTTCGGGCCGTTGTGGAACCGAGTCCCGCATCGCGGCCATGGGTGCAACTCGAGCGGCCTGCAGAGCCGGGACCAGCGATGACCCGACGGTGACGAGTACACCCACGACCATCGCCACCACGACCGTGCGCGGTTCCAGCGTCAGCGGGCCTTCAGGAGGTCCGAATCCCACTGCGGCCATACCGGCTTTGATGAGTTGGGCGACCCCGACGCCAGCAAGGACGCCCACGACCGAGGCAAGGACCCCAACGATGAAGGCTTCGGCCAGGACCATAGTCACAACCTGAGGTCCGGAGGCCCCCAACGCGCGCAACAGAGCCAACTCCCGCGTGCGCTGCGCGACGATGATGCGGAAGGTGTTGTAGATGACGAAGGCACCCACCAACACCGCGATGACCGCGAAGGAGAGCAGTGCGATCGAGACGAAGCCGAGACCTGCGGTGAAACCGGAGATCGCTTCGTCGGTCTGTTGGTGACCGGAGACCGCCTCGATGCCGTCGGGCAGCATGGGAGACAGGTCCGCCACCAGCGCCTGCTGGCTGACGTCTTCGCGCGCGGCGATGTCGATGTACGTGACGCGACCGTCGAGGCCAAGGATTCGCTGCGCATCGCGCAGACCGATGACCGCGATCGTGGCGCCGGCGAGGTTGTTGGAGTCCCCGAAGGAGGCGATCCCCACGAGCCGGAAGCGCTGCACTCCGCTGGCAAATTGGACGGCCACGTCGTCTCCGACCTTCAGCGACGCCAATGACGCAGTTGCCGCATCCACGACCATCTCGCCCTCGCCGGTGGGAGCCCGGCCGTTGTCGTCGGAGATGTGGAAAGGGTTGAGGCCGGGGTCGTTGATCCACGAGTAGACGTACGTGGGCGGACCCATGCCCCCCACTGGGTGGCCGCTCGCATCAATCACCTGACCGAACGCGCGCAGGTAGCCCTCGGCACTGGCGACCTCCGGAGCCGAGCGCACGGTGTCGACCAGCGAAGCTGGCATAGTCTCCGGCTGGACGGTCTCACCCCCGCCGAACTCCGGCGCCCGCGCACGAACGGTGGCGTCGACTCCCGAGTAGACCTGCGTGAACAGCGAATCGAAGCGCGCCTGGATTGTGTCAGTGAACACGAAGGTGCCAGCAACGAAAGAGACGCCGAGCACGATCGAGACGAACGTCAGGGCGAGGCGACCTTTACGCGCCATCACGCCCTTGAGGGCAGTTGTCAACATGGCACTCACGCCCCGAGGGTCTTCATGCGGTCAAGCACCGACGCGGACGTCGGAGCCACCAACTGGTCGACCACCCGTCCGTCCTTGAGGAAAACAACGCGGTCGGCGTAGGACGCGGCGTTGGGGTCGTGGGTGACCATCACGATGGTCTGTCCGAACTCGCGTACCGCCATCCGCATGAATTCCAGCAGTTCCGCACCCGAGTGCGAATCGAGGTTGCCGGAGGGCTCGTCTGCGAACACCAGGTCCGGACGTGACACCAGGGCGCGGGCAGCGGCCACACGCTGCTGTTGACCACCCGACAACTCAGCCGGGCGATGGCCGAGCCGGTCGCCGATCCCGAGCGCATCGATCACGTTCGCCAGCCAATCCGCGTCCGGCCTGCGCCCGGCAATCGTCAGCGGCAGGACGATGTTCTCCCCGGCGGTGAGGTTCGGGATGAGATTGAACGACTGGAAGATGAACCCGACACGATCACGACGTAGCCGAGTGAGGCCGCGATCGCCCAACGAACTGAGTTCCTCGTCGCCGATCCAGGCCTGTCCGGAATCCAAGGTGTCCAGCCCAGCCAGGGTGTGCAGCAGCGTCGACTTGCCCGAACCGGACGGCCCCATGATCGCCGTGAACACACCTTGGCCGAACTCGACGTCCACCCCGTCAAGGGCCCGCACCTGCGCATCGTCGATTCCGTAGCTCTTGCGTCCACCGATCATGTGGGCGGCGATCCTCGTCGTGGTGATGTCCGGTGCCAGTGTCATGTGTCCTCCTCGTCGGCCGTAACCCAAGGCTG
>JAUPKM010000605.1 GCA_030837445.1 Actinomycetota bacterium | reverse complement strand
CGTTCGCGGCCATATATGGCCGCGAACGCCCAGTCCCTCGCAGTTGCGGCCTCCAATGCCCGATTTGGCTCCAGTTTCACTGGAGACCCTCGGTCAGTCGGCCCCGCGACCATCAATTGGCACGCCCGACTTCAGGCTCAAGAGGGTCTAGTCGGTCGGCCGTCGGGTGGCGACCACGATCGTCACGTCGTCGCGGCGGAGGTCCGGTGAACGGCGGTCGGCCAACCCGAACAACCCGCGGGCGACCCGCTCGACCCGCTCATCAGGGGTGTCGCCCCGCGCCTCTCTCGACAGGTCCCGACACCAGGTCAGCAGCGTCTCCTCGCCGAGTTCCTCGCCGTTGTCGTCCCGGCTCTCCAGCAGGCCATCGGTGTAGCAGATCAGCAGGTCACCGGGGGCGATCACCGTCTCGGCGGCCGTCCAGCCGCCGCCGACGACGGAAATGATCGGCCCGGTGGGTTCGAGACGGGTCACCTGGCCGTCGGGGGTGAGCACTAGCGGCGGGTGCTGCCCGGCGTTCACCCACTCCAGTTCGCCCTCGGGCCCGAGCACCACCACCGTGCAGGTTGCGAACCGGGATGGGTCGGACGAGAGACTCCTCGCGCACGCCGTAATGGCCTCGGCGGCGGACGTCCCGGACTGCAACTGGTTCCACAGCTGGTCCTTGAATCGCAGACCGGCGATGCCCGCTGCCGGGTCGTGGCCCGAGATATCGGTCACGACAATGGCCGCGCGTCCCTCACCGACCGGCGCGGCCAGCCACCAGTCGCCGACGACCAACCCTTCATACGGCCAAAGGTCGCCCCAGACGGCGTAGCCCGGCACCTTTGGTGCCGTCGGGGCGCTCAACTCCCGACGGATGGCGTCGACGGTCGGCGAGTCCTGGGCGAGAGCTTCGTTGGCCGCCCTGGCAGCCGCCATCTTGTCCACGAGTCTGCGCCGAAGTCGTTCGGTATCGCGTCCCATGGCCCAGATCTCGGGCGGACCCGAGGGCACCAACTCCTCGTCCTGTCCGTCGGTGCCGGCCACCTTCTCCATCTGTTCGCGCAGATCCTCGATCGGTCGAAGGACCCAGGACAGCAGCGAGAAGGTGGCCCCGACCATAAGAGCAAGGGAAACGATGAGGGCGACGAGCAGGCCGAACGCAAGTCGCTCGGTGAAGGTCGAAAGGTCGGCGTATTCCTGTTGCAGTCGTTTGTCGATCTGATCCTGCAGCACCAGCACTTCGGTGCGGAGCAACGTCGCTGCCCGCCGCGAGGTGCCGTCCGTGACCGATTGTTGGGCTTCCTCCTGCCGGCCGTTGCTGACGTCGGCGATGGCCGGTTCGGCGATCACCGAGATCCAGTGGTCCCGGGAGGCGTTGGCCAACTGCAGCAGCGGCGCCAGCCCGGCTTCCGGTCCGGTGAGCAGTTGCTGCAGGGAGGCGATCGCGTCGTCGCCCTGGGCACGACCCGCGACATAGGGGGACAGAAACGCTGGGTCGGCCGCGATCAGGTAGCCGAGGACGCCGCGTTCCATGTCCGCATTCGAGACCAGCAACTGGGAGGATTCGGTCGCTGCCGGCTGCAGAATCGTGGTGACGTCCCGGCCCTTCTCCTCGACATCGACGAAGAGAATCCCGAGCACGATCCCGACCGCGAGCAGGATCGAGAAGACGATGGTCATCACGACCAGGCCCCGGTTCCGCAGGCTCACCCCAGGAAGGGTAGCCCGGCAACCCGCCGCAATCTCCGATTCCTGACTTCCGCGCCGCCCGGATCGCGATGGAGCTGAATTTGGCGCACATTTCAGTCATTAATCACGGGGCAAATTGAGACCAATCTCATTGCACGGCAACGCCTTGCGCGGGACTATGCGGACATGGATGCACTTGGCCTGTCGCAATGGCAATTTGGGATTACGACCGTCTACCACTTCCTCTTCGTTCCGATAACCATCGGCACTTCTTTTCTGGTCGCTGGCATGCAGACCGCGTGGGTGCGGACAGGTAACGAGAAGTGGTTGAAGGCAACCAAATTCTTCGGGAAGTTGTTCCTGATCAACTTCGCCATGGGTGTGGTCACAGGCATCGTGCAGGAATTCCAGTTCGGGATGAACTGGTCGGACTACTCCCGGTTCGTCGGGGACATCTTCGGGGCACCGCTGGCGATCGAGGGCCTGCTGGCGTTCTTCCTGGAGTCGACGTTCCTTGGCCTATGGATTTTCGGCTGGGATCGATTGCCGAAAAAGCTGCACCTCGCCACGATTTGGCTGGCCTCCGTCGGCACGTTGCTGTCGGCGTACTTCATTCTCGCGGCAAACTCGTTCATGCAACATCCGGTCGGCTACCAGTACAACCCCACCACCAACCGCGCTGAGATGGTCGACTTCGGGGCGGTGCTGTTCCAGAACACGACGCTCATCACCTTCGCTCACGTGATCTCCAGCTGCTTCCTGGTCGGCGGTGCGTTCGTCGGCGGCATCTCTGCTTGGTACCTGGTCCGCAACCGCAACCCGGAGATCTTCCGCTCCACGCTCAAACTGGGGATGATCACCACCATCGTGGCCTTCCTGTTCGTCGGCTGGTCTGGTGATTCCCAGGGTGTGCTGATGTTCAAGCAGCAGCCGATGAAAATGGCGGCTGCCGAGGCGCTGTACAACACCGCGTCGCCCGCGCCCTTCAGCGTTCTGACGGTGGGCACGCTCGACGGGTCGGAACCGCTGTTCAGCCTGGACATCCCCGGTGGCCTGTCGCTGCTCGCCACGCACTCGTTCAACGGAGAGGTGCAGGGGATCAACGATCTGCAAGAGCAGTACGTGCAGACCTACGGCCCCGGCGACTACAAGCCGAACATTCCGGTCACCTACTGGGGCTTCCGGTTGATGATCCTGGGCGGTGGGCTCGCATTCCTGTACGCGATCTATGCGCTGTTCGCCACCCGGAAGGGGCGCACTCCGAAGTCCAAGTGGTTCGGTCGGTTCGCCCTGCTGGCGCCGGTGGCTCCGCTGCTCGGGATTTCGGCGGGCTGGATCTTCACCGAGATGGGTCGTCAGCCGTGGATCGTGTTCGGCCTGATGAAGACCGAGGCCGGCGTATCGCCGGGTATCTCCGGCGGTCAGGTACTCGCCTCCGTGACGATTTTCACCTTGCTCTACGCAGGGTTGGCGATCGTGGAAGTCGGACTGCTCCGACGGGCCGTGTTGCTCGGGCCACCCGAGGACGTGGATCCGGATCCCTATCAACCGGACCAGCCCGACCGTCAACTGACCGTGACGTACTAGGTATCTGAGGAGTCACGATGGAACTCACGACAGTCTGGATCATCCTGATCGCCGT
>JAUPKM010000604.1 GCA_030837445.1 Actinomycetota bacterium | reverse complement strand
GGCCCAGGGCCGTAGCGATCGAGCGTTGCGCGGGTAGTCGCGTCGCTGAATCGGCCGATCAGACCACTGGTCATCTTCTTCAGCCCGGCCAATGCTCGCGGGGACTCGTCGAAGCCCTCCGGCCAGAAGTCCAGACTTCGAAGCCGGGCCATCGCTGCGGCCAGGTCATCAGCACCGAAGCCGGCGCTGTCGTCGACAGCCGCCTGCTCGAACACGCCTGCCAATTGGTCGTCCTCTGCAAGCAGACGCAGGTCCAGGTACCCGCCATAGATCGCGTCCTCGACATCGTGCACCGAATAGGCGACATCGTCGGACCAGTCCATCACTTGCGCCTCCAGACACCGGCGCTCGCTGGGTGCGTCCCACCGGATCCAGTCGAACGCGGCCGCGTCGTCGGCGTACACGTTGAACTTGCCGCCGCCCACGCGCCGGGGCCAGGGATACTTGATGGTGGCGTCCAGAGCGGCTCGCGTCAGGTTCAGCCCGACTGGACGGTCACCATCGAACACTTTGAACTCGAGCCTGGTCAGCACCCGAAGGCTCTGGGCGTTGCCTTCGAATCCCCCGATACCGCTGGCCAGCAGGTCCAACGCTGCCTCGCCGTTGTGGCCGAACGGCGGGTGCCCGAGATCGTGGCACAGGCCCGCAGTGTCCACCAAGTCTGGATCGCAACCGATAGCGTCGCCAACCTCACGTGCAATCTGGGCGACTTCCAGAGTGTGCGTCAGCCGAGTTCGAGGGAAGTCAGATGCTCCGGGGAACAGCACCTGGGTCTTGTCTGCGAGGCGGCGAAGTGCCCAACTGTGCAGGACTCGGGCACGGTCGCGGGTGAACGGAGAACGCTCGGTGGCCTTGGGCTCCTCAGGAAACCTGCGGGCCACGTCCGCTGCGGAGTAGCCGGGGATCGCCTCGCGTCTGACCATGGTGGCCTAGTCTTGGGCCGCTGCCACGAGACGCGGCACAGACCACTCCTGGACACCCTCAAAGTAGAGGTAGCCGACTGTCTCGCGCGCGAGGTACTCCGGCGTGATCGCGGAACCGTCGCCACCTGAGGTGCCATTGGCGCGAGCATCGATGCCAAGCCGCGCCGCCATCGCCTGGGATCTCGCCAGGTGAACCGGATCGGAAACGATCGTGGCGGACTGCCAGCCCTCTTGCGCCATCCTGCGTGCGACCCCGGTCAGGCTCTGCAACGTGTCGTTTCCCTGGTCGATTGCGATGACGTCGTCTGCCGGGACTCCCGCTGCGATCAGGTAGTCGCGGCCCGAACCTGCTTCCGTGAAGCGATCGCCTGGCTGGTTGCCGCCGACCGTGATGATGCGCTTGCCGACCCCGGCCTGGTACAGGCTTCGGGCGTGGTCCAACCGATTGCGGAATACCGGACTTGGCGTGCCATCGAACTGAGCAGCACCCAGCACGACGATGACATCGCTGGGGGCGGTTGACTGTTGCCCAGAGGCTGCATGGACCCGGTAGGCGGCAGCGAACGGCACGATCACCGCCAACAGAGCGAGCGCGGCGATCACCATCGCGATGCCGAGACCCCATCCGGCAGGCGGCTTGGCACGGCTCCGCCTGCCCTGATCCGGGGACGGGCCGCCAGCCGAGGCGACCGTCCTCGCGGAGGTCGTGGAGATGGTCATGACGGCATTGTGTCAAACCCTTCCGACATTTCCGAATCCTCGCCGCGCGCGCCGTGGACAGCATCACATCAGGCTCCCGACCAGCCGCCGGATCAGCCGCCGGAGCTGGCCAATTCGGCTTCCGCCAAATCCGCGAGACTCCGGCCAGCGATGGTGCGGCTCTCTAGCCACCCCTGCGGCAGGGCGACCGGTCGTCCACCCGACGTGCGACCTCGGGGTCCCGTCACGACCGCCACAGGGCTGGGCTGATCGGGGTCGATCTGCGCCAGCAACTCGTCCAGTTCGGTCAAGCTCGACACGTTGGCTAGAGCTACCCGCAGATAGTTGGGCACCCGGAATCCCTTCAGGTACCAGGCGACATGCTTTCGGAAATCTCGAGGCCCCTTGTCGGAACCGAAGAGTTCGCACAGCAGTTCCGCGTGCCGCCTCATCACAACCAGCACATGACCCAAGTCCGGATCGGCAGGAATCTCACGGCCCTCGAAAGCCGCGGCCAGTTGCCCAAACAGCCAAGGCCGACCGAGACATCCCCTGCCGACCACCACCCCTGCACAGCCGGTCGCGGAGATCATCCCGATCGCGTCACTCGCGGTCCAGATGTCGCCGTTGCCGAGCACGGGCACGTGCCGCGAGGCCAGGACTCCTCGAAGGCGAGCGATCGCCGACCAATCGGCATGACCGCCGTAGGACTGAGCAGCGGTCCGCGCGTGCAGGGCAACCCAGGCGACTCCGGCATCCGCGGCAATCAGTCCGGCGTCCAGATAGGTGAGGTGGTCGGCGTCGATACCCATGCGCATCTTCACGGTTACCGGCGGCGGGACGACACCGCGCCGCTCGGCCTCGCGCCGACTGGCGGCAACGGCGGCTGTGAGAATCGCTTCGAGTAGATCAAGTTTCCACGGAAGTGCGGCACCCCCGCCCTTGCGCGTGACTTTGGGCACTGGACAACCAAGGTTCAGGTCCACATGGTCCGCAAGGTCCTCCGCGACCACCTTAGAAACCGCCGCCCCGACAATTGCCGGGTCCACGCCGTAGAGCTGGATACTGCGGGGCGCCTCGTCGGGGTCGAATTCGCACATTCGCAGGGTGGCGGGATTCCCCTCCAAGAGCGCGCG
>JAUPKM010000603.1 GCA_030837445.1 Actinomycetota bacterium | reverse complement strand
GCCGCGCCATCAACTGCGACCTCGACCACACCGTTCCATGGCCAACTGGTTCCACCACGGAGGCCAACCTTGGACCGCTGCGTCGTCGCCACCACAGGTTGAAGACGCACTTCGGGTTCGGAATCCAATCCGACCCGGAAGGGCCAGACACCGGCCCACCAGAGGCCGGCGGAACCGGTCCAGCGGAGGCCAGCGACACCGGCCCACCACAGGTCGACCGAACGGGATCGGCCGGACCCGGATGGACCTGGACCATGCCCAGCGGCCTCACCTACCAAGACGCACCCAACCCACCCCTCGACCCCTAACCAACGGCACGAGGGGCGGGCGCGCGCAGGGGTGCGCCGGGATGGTATTCGCTGACTGGCTGCGAAGACTGGGCCTCCAGTCAGCGGGATGGTCATGGTCGCTGACCGGCCGGGTTCGTCGCGGCTTCCAGTTCGAAGGCGAGTTCCAGCAGCCTGGCGTCCTGCCCGACGCCAGCCGCTGCCTGCACACCGATCGGCAGACCGTCGCTGCTCCGTCCAAGCGGCATCGAGATGGCGGGCGCGCCGCTGATGTTCTGCATCGCGGTGAACGATGCGTACCGAAGGAGCCGCAGCAGATGGGTGTCGAAATCGATGTCGGGTGCCAGGTATCCGATTGGCGGCGGTTCGTGGGCCAGCACCGGAGTGAGAAGGACGTCGAAGCGGTCGAAGGCACGTGCATAATCCAACTCGAACCGTCGCAATCGGCGGAGGGACGCCGGGATGCTGGGTGCCACTGAGCGGCAGAACCGGCTTAGTCCGCGCGTGAAGGGTTCTAACTCTTCGCGATGGAAGTCCGGTCCGTACACCCGCCCACCGGCGAACTCGAGGGCGAGCGCGAGAAAGGCCCAGTACCGCAGGAAGTCCTTGCCCACCTGTTGGTCGAATGGCAGTGGAAGTTGTTCCACGCTGTGCCCGAGTCCTTCACAGAGCAGTGCCGTCTCCAACACCGTGCTGGCCACCTCGGGGGCCACAGGTAGGCCTCCGAGGCCGTTCACGGCCACGCCGATCCGGAGCCGGCGGGCGCTCGGACCCGTCACCGGTGAGAGCGGCTCGAATTCGCCCGCTCCATTCCGCAGCTGTTCGTACTCCCGGTAGAACAGGGCGGTATCGCGGACGCTGCGGGTGAGCACGCCGTGCTCGGCGATCTGGACGGGCAGGGACTCGATACCCGCAGGTGGAGTGACCCGACCGCGGGTGGGTTTGAGACCAACGAGGCCACAGCATGACGCAGGAATGCGGATCGAGCCGCCGCCGTCGTTGGCATGCGCGATCGGGGCAACTCCGGCCGCGACAAGCGCGGCCGAGCCGCCTGAGGAGCCGCCGGTGGAGCGGGACAGGTTCCATGGATTCCGAGTCGGTCCTTGGGCAAGCGGTTCGGTGGCCGCGGTGAGTCCAAACTCGGGCAGGGTCGTCTTACCAAGGAACCTCAGGCCCAACGCCTGATACTCGGTGGCGAACGCGCCAGTGTGATCAGCCGGATTCCGGGAAGTGGCGCGCGAACCGTGGGAGGTGGCGAAGCCAGCAAGGTCCTCGTTGTCCTTCAGGAAGGAGGGAACCCCAGCGAACGGTCCCTCAGTCGCCACAACTGGCGGCACCCAGGTCACGACGGCGTTGAGCCGGGTATCGGCCTCTCGCGCTCGCTCGACAGAGGCAGCGGTGAGTTCCGCCCCGCTGACGTCCCCGCGGGCGAGGGCGGACACGGCGTCGACCAGATCCATTGAGCCGAGGGCGTCGTCACAAACAGCGGTGTACTCGGGCGTGCTGTCGTCGCTCACCTGAGGGATCGTAGCGCCGCTACGTGCTCCGTTGTCGGCGGTCACGACGAGGCGGCCAGAGGTCGCTCGCGACGGCGTCCTCGAGGACCGCGAGGGTGTGGACGTCTGGAACTGTCTCGCCCGCAAGCATCCGTCCCAGACTCGTCGCGTCGATACCCGCCTGTCTGGCCACAGATCGGAGGCTGCGATCGCCGACGACCTGCTGGTAGCGGGACACGATCGCCGCAGTTACCACTGCATAGGGTGGCGCGTCAGCGACTAACCGGCCAGCCGGCCATTCCTCCGCCGGAGCCATCCAGTCGCGGGGTGGCCGGTACCGCCTCGCCGCCACTAGCGAACGCCGGAGTCGGGTTTGAGCCAAGGTTGAAGGGCGCTGTGCAGACCCTGCAGGGTGTAGGGCTTGCTGAGGTAGGCGTCCATACCGGCGAGTCTGCACTGTTCTTCTGCGCCGGCCATCGCGTCTGCAGTCAGGGCGATGATCGGGGTCCGCGGTCCTTCGACCTCTCGGCGGCGGAACTCACGGGTAGCCTCGAAGCCGTCCATCACGGGCATCTGGCAGTCCATCAGGACCGCGTCGTAGCTGCGCTCGGCCAACCGGTCAAGCGCCTGTTGGCCATCAACGGCGAGCTGTACCTCCAGACCCAAACGGGTCAGCATCCCTTCCCCCACGCAGCGGTTCACATAGGTGTCTTCCACCAGCAGGACGGTGCCGGTCATGGAGGCAGCCAGCGAGGCCGAAGCTTTCGGCGCCGCCCTGCGAGGACTCGGCGCCGAACCCAGGTCGGCCAGAATGTCATGCACCACGGACAGGCGCACGGGTTTGGAGATCACGTACTCGAACGCCAGACCGTCGACCTGCGGATCATCCAGCCCGGCAGAGGTGATGAGGATCACCTTGGTC
>JAUPKM010000602.1 GCA_030837445.1 Actinomycetota bacterium | reverse complement strand
GGTGTCGGGTCCGACGGAGATCGGTAAGTCGCGCCGGATTCTGCTGCCCGCCGCACTGCTGTGGGGCGGCCCGGTCGTGTTCGTGTCGTCGAAAGACAATGAGCTGCAGGAATTGTCGGTGCGCCGCTGTATGGGGCCGAGCGCGTTGATCGACTTGCGCCCGGACTACGACGCCGAATATCCGGGCTTGACGAGCATGTCGTTCGATCCGACGAAGCTGATCCGCACGCCCGATCAAGCGGTGACCGCGGCGAACACGATGATGCAGATGAGCGCGGTGGGGTTGGGCTCGGGTGCTGACCAGGTTTCCGATGCTGGCATCTGGGAGGCCAACACCGAAACCCCGTTGGCGGCGATGTTGTACGCGGCGTCCCCGGCGATGGGGGGCGGCGGTCGCGGCCTGGGCATGGATTGGGTGCTGCTGGCGGTGGACAACATGGTCAAGGCCGATCCCGACGCAGCGCCGACTCTGGTGACCGAACCGGGCTGGGCTGCCGCGGCGGAGATCGTGCGCGATATCCCGCTGTTCGCCAATGCGCTGGCCCGCACACTCGACATGGACGCCCGTCAACGGGACTCGATCGCGCTGACGATGCGCAAGGCGGTCTCTCCGTGGATGCGGTTGTCGCTGCGGGGGAGGACCTACACCGCGTTCGAGGAGTCGTTCCTCGACGACCCGCAGGCGACGCTGTATGTGCTGTCTCCCCCGGAGGGGTCGATCGCGGGCGCGGCGGTGAGCTTGCTGGAGCACCTTGTACGGACCTGGCGGAGGAAGACCGCTCGCAAAGAGATGATGCATCGGCTGCTGATCGTGATCGACGAGGCGGCCAACGTCGCCCCGATGCCGGCGCTGCGGCGCCATGTGTCCGAAGGACGGGGTCTGGGCGTGAATTTCCTGGTGGCCGTGCAGGCAACCAGCCAGTTGGACACGGTTTACGGCAACAACTACGCGAAGGAGCTGCGCGACACGTTCCCGGCGGCGTTGATCATGTTCGGGGCCGCTGAGATGGACATGCTGCGCCGGGCCGAGGAATGGACGATGCTGACCACCCGCCGTCAGGAGACCTTCGATCAGGCCAGCGGCGGCAAAACGCTGTCCTCCCACGAGGGCTCCACTGTCGAATACCGCCGGCTGCTGCCGGAGAACGCTGAGCACGCCCGCCTGCTGATCCGTGGCACCGCAGGTGTGAAAACCGAAATCCCGGACTGGTCGGAGTTCCTCCGCCGCTACGACCGGGAGCATCAGCGACGGATCGCGGAGTACCGCGACCGAGCGGCGAAGAACAACGATGACAAGTAGCCTGCAGCCGCTCAGTGCTGGCCAGCGCCGCACCCTGACGGTGCTGTGTGAGGCCGAAGCCCCGATCACCGTCGCTGAAGCGCGGGTGCGCATCAACGCCGGCCAGCCCCGGCCGCTGGTGACCGAACAGGTCTATCGGCGACTTCTCGCGTTGGAACGGCGACGCCTGGTCCACCGGGTCCCGGCTCCGGCGGGCCGGCGCGGCACCCGGTGGATGCCCCGGCCGGCGGCACACGTACAGCACGGGTCCGGCGATCCGACACGATTCATCGCAACGCCGAGCGACGCCATGGACATGGCCCAAGCGTTGCTCGACGGCGCACCGGCGCAGGAGCTGTTCGCCTCGGCGGCGGTGGTTCCGCTGGCGGGTCTGCTGTTCGCCGGATCGGTGGCCGGGCAGGGCAGCGGTATCGACTGGGTGGGCCAGGCGCTGGTCAACACCGAGGCTGCGACCGGGGTGGCCGGTTGGGCTCAGGCGCAACAGCTGTGTCTGGCTGCTGTCGCACACTCTCCGGGGGTGAGGCTGCTGGCGGCGGCCTTGGACCGTGTCGAGTCCTGGGAGCCGCGCCAACGCGAGGCCATCTGTGCGGCGATGCACCGCGCGATCGCTCCGTTGGTCAGTTCCATTGGTGAGCCACGGTGAGGAGAACCCGCCGCGGCACGTGGCTCAGTGGATTGATCCTCGCCCTTGTTGGCGCGGTCTGGATGGCCGTCCAGATGGTCCTTGGGGTGATCACGCTGGTCGGCGGGATCGTGCACGCCGGGGACCCTCTGCCGGCGGCCACCGAGATCTGGGACGACAGCGGCGGCCGATGAGCAACCGGATCACTCAGCCCGGGCGGTCATCATTCGGAAGGACAATATGGGCAAGCGCAGTAGCCATGATCCCGACCAGGGGGATCTGTTCAGCCTCCTGGAGGAAGGTGCCGACGGTGAGCAGCGAGTTTCTGACCATCCTCAACGAGGTGTATCCGGCCTATCTGCAACTGCCGCCGCAGTGGAGCGCTCAGGAGCAGCAGGACTGGCTGGAGCGGGAAGCAGAACGGCTGAGCCGGATGACCGGCGAGTTGACCGACCAGCTGGCCGAGCAGGTGGTGGCGGACTGGAAACGCAGCCACGGCCGGCACCCGGATTACCTGACCACGGTGGGCCTGCTGAGGAACGCGCAGCTGAGCGCCCGAGAGCAGATCCTGCACACCGAGCTCTACGAACAGATCCCGGTGACCGAACAGGACGAGGAGGGTCCGGGGGAGAACCTCGACGGGCTGATGCCCGAGGACCCCGGCCCGCCCCCCGCCGGGACGCCGTGGCACCGACGCTGGACGGTGCCGGGATGGCTCACCGACCCCAGCGAGGAACTGGAGCTGCTGATCGAGCAGCAGATTTGGCCGAATCCGGCGTTTTCGACGCTGTTTCGGATCAAGGCGGGCTGGCTGCTGGCCGCCAGGATCGAGGACGGGCTGCCGATTCCGGCCAGCAGCGAGGAACCGTTGGCCAGGGAGTTGGCGCAGATGATCTACGCGGACCTGCGCCGCGACGGGCTGCCGGAGCACTAGCCGGACAGCACTCGCTGTTCGACCCGGCCGCCGAAGTTCCCACCGACGTCCCGACTGATCCGCGCCGCATCGACCCCGGTGGCGCCGACCTGCCCGCCTCCTCGCCACAGCTCGACAGTGATCCTGTCGAAGCCGCACTGTTGAGCCCGGCGGATTTCGTTGCGGGAACCGAGGTCCTGGTTCCCTCGGGCGCCAAAGCGCGGGTGGCCGCCAACCTCGCGGCACTGCGGATGGTCGCCGCACTGCGCCAGGCACGCCGGCCCGCCACCACAGCCGAACAGCGGGTGTTGGCGGCGTGGTCGGGCTGGGGTGCGGTCCCTGAGGTCTTCGACCGCAACGCCGAGCGCTTCGCTGCTGAACGCGCCGAACTCGCCGAGCTGCTCAGCCGCGAGGACTATCGCCGGGCCGAGGCCTCCATTCTCAACGCCCACTACACCGATCCTGCGGTGGCGGCGGTCATGTGGGACGCCCTGGTCTCGGCGGGCTTTCGTGGTGGTCGAGTGCTCGAACCTGGCTGTGGCGCAGGCACGTTCATCGGTCAAGCCCCGCCGTCGGCGGTGATGGTCGGTGTGGAGGTCGATCCGGTGACCGCCGCGGTCGCCTCGGCGCTGTATCCCAGCGCGCAAGTCCGCAATGAGGGATTCGAACAGACCCGGGTGCCGGAGGCCAGCTTCGCGGCCACGATCGGCAACGTGCCGTTCGGCCGCTATGTGGTGCATGACCCGGCGTACAACCCCAGCGGTCAGCACAGCATCCACAACGCCTTCATCATCAAATCGTTGGCGTTGACCGCCCCGGGTGGCTACGTGGCGGTGCTCACGAGTCGCTGGACGTTGGATGCGGTCTCCGACAAGGCCCGCCGGGAGATGGCCGAGTCGGCCGATCTCGTCGCCGCCCTGAGACTTCCCTCCCAGGCGTTTTCGCGGGTGGCCGGCACCGAGGCGGTGACCGATCTGCTGGTGCTGCGCCGGCGCACCGAAGCCCGTCGCCCCGGGGACAAGCCCAGTTGGCTACACACCGAGCCGATGCAGATCGGCGACGAAGAGATCGAAGTCAACAGCTATTTCGCCGAGCGGCCCGACCGGGTGCTCGGGCAGATGGCTGTCGGGCATGGGCTCTACGGCCCCACGCTGGTTGTCAACGGCGATTCCGGTGCGACACTGGCCGCTCAGATGCGGGAGCGGCTGGCCCCGATCATCACCGCCACGCTCGCGAGCGGCCGCGGGCTGACCGTGACCGCCGATCAGCTGACCACGGTCTCCGAGCAGACCTTCGACGCCGGCCTGCTGACGGCGGCCGACCAGGGGGAGAAGACCCCCTTACACACGTTGCGCTACAACGGCGAACATCGCCGGTTTGAAGAGCGCCAGGAACACAGCTGGGAACCGGTGCGGATTCCCAAAGCTCGCGAGGCCGAGACCCGGCTGCTGATCGAGTTGCGCGACGCCGCCGGCAGTGTCATCGCCTCCCAGCGCGACGGGCACGGCCCCGATGAGCGCCGGCAGCTGCGCGGACATCTCAATCGCCTCTATGACCGCTACGTGCGCCAGCATGGGCCGGTCAACCGGTTCACCTGGGTGGTGTTTCCCGAGGTCACCCAGGAAGTGCACGACCGCAGGGTCGCCGAAGAAGAGGCCAAGTGGCGGGTAGCGGAAGGTCTGCCGGGCCCGCCCTACGACGGCCCGGTGCCGGCCGACAAGGCTGAGGACTGGGACCTCAAGAGCTGGACGCAGCGGGACCCCGTCAAGCGCCGCACCCACCAGGAGGCCTTCAAGCGAGATCCGGGCTGGGCTTTGGTGGCGGCGCTGGAGGTCTTCGACGAATCGACCGGTGAAGCCAGCAAGGCCCCGATTTTCGCCACCGATCTGCTCACGGCGTCGGTCGCGGCGACCAGCGCTTCGGGTCCGGAGGAGGCATTGGCGATCAGCCTGGATCGGGCTCGCAGGGTGGACCTCGACCTGATCGCCGGGCTGCTCGACGTCGACACCGGCATGGCCCGCTCGCTGCTCGACGGACTGGTCTACCCCAGCCTCACCGACCCCACCGAGCTTGTTCCGGCCACTAGGGCGCTGTCGGGCAATGTGCGCAAGAAGCTCGCCGCTGCCATCGCCGCGGGCCAGGATCATCCCGAGGCGTACCACGGTTACATCAGCGCATTGAAGTCGGTGCTGCCCGTGGACCGCACCGCCGCGGAGATCAAGGCCCGTCCCGGCGCACCGTGGATTCCGGCGTCGGTGGTGGCCCAGTTCGCGCGGGAGACCTTCGGGGCCACAGCGGTGACCGCCGAACATATCGGGGGTCGCTGGATCGTCGACCTGCCCAACGGGAGGCGCTACGGGCGGCTGTTGACCGAGATGTGGGGGATGGAGGGCAAAGGCCTGGACGCGGTCGCGCTGCTTGAGGCGGTGTGCAATTCACGGTCGATCGTGGTCAACCATGAAGACGGCACGCTCAACACCGAGGCGACGTTCGCCGCCCAGGCCAAGTGCGCCAAAATCACCGAGGAATTCGGTCGCTGGGTGTTCGCCGACGAAACCCGCACCGAGAGTCTGCTGACTGAATACAACGCCCGGTTCCGCTCGCAGGTCGCCGCGCGTTACGACGGCACCCATCTGCCTCTTCCCGGCCTTTCTGACCGGATGGTTCCGCACCCCTATCAGCGCGACGCAGTCGCCCGGATCATCGCCGAACCGACCACGCTGATCGACCATGTGGTCGGGGCGGGCAAGACCGGCGTGATGGTGATGGCCGCCTACCAGCTACGCCGCCTCGGGCTGGTGCGCCAACCCTGGATCGTGGTTCCCAACCACGTGTGCGAGCAGGTCGGCCGTGAAGCCAAGCAGTGGATTCCCGGCGCGAACATCCTTCTCGGCCAGACGAATACCGACCCGGATAGCCGCCGGCGGCTGATCGCCCAGTCAGCGGCCAGTGAATGGGACATGGTCATCGTGCCGCAGTCCATGTTCACCCGCATCGGGGTTTCCGATGAGGCCAAGGCCCGCTACATCGAGGATCAACTGGCTGCGCTCAAAGAGCAGTTGGAGACCTCCGAGACGCCGCGCACCCAGAAACGCATCATGCTGGCGATCAAGAGCGCCCAGAATCGTCTGGAGCGCAAGCTCAGTCAAACAGCCCGCGACACCGGCCTGCAGTTCGAGGCGTCCGGAGCGGACTATTTGTTCATTGATGAAGCACATCACTACAAAAACCTCCACCGTCTCTGCAACATCGACGAGTTGAGCTACACGGGCTCTCCTGAGCGCGCCGAGGACCTGGCACTCAAACTCGACGTGCTGCGACGCCGCCGCCGTGACGAGGCAGCGATCGCCGGTATCGCCCCGCAGGACTACGTCGAACGGGTCGCCACCTTCGCCACCGGCACCCCGATAGCCAACTCGCTGGGTGAGCTGTGGGTGATGCAACGCTATCTGCGGCCCGATCTTCTGGAGGCGGCAGGCGTGGTCGATCTGGGGGACTGGGGGGCGGCGTTCACCGCCACCCACAGCACTGTGGAAGTCAACTCGACCGGCACCCGGCTGCGGCCGGTCACCAAGGTCGCCAAGTACACCAATTTGCCTGAGCTGCTGGCTATCTCGTCGGTGTTCACCGATGTGGTGACCCGTGACCAGGTGCCGGCCAACCCGCCCTTGCCAGAGCTGCGCGGGGGGCGCCGCCGGGTGATCACCTTGCACGCCGAGGTGCAGGTCCGCGATTTCATCACCGATCTCGGCTGGCGGATGGACAACCTCGATCCCCGTTATCCTGCCCGAGACAACGCCCTCAAGATCGCCACCGACGGCCGCAACGTGTCGCTGGACCCGAGGCTGGCCAACATGGGCAAACCGCAGCACTCACGCGCCGCAGCGGTCGCCGACGAAATCATGCGCATCCACATCAGTACCGCCGACCGCGTGTACACCGATCCCGAAAGCGGCAAGCCGCAGCCGCAGCGCGGCGGATTGCAGATCGTGTTCTGCGACAGGGGAACACCGTCCTCCGATCGGGGCGAGTTCACGATTTACGCAGCCATCCGAGAGGAACTGGTGGCCCGTGGCATGCCGGCGGAAAGGGTGCGCTTCGTCCATGAGGCCCGCAAGCCCTCAGAGCTTAAAACCCTGTTCACGGCCTGCAACCTCGGCGACGTGTCGGTCATCATCGGCAGCACCGAGAAGATGGGCACGGGCACCAACATTCAAACCCGGGCGGTGGCGTTGCACCACGTCGATGTCCCATGGCGGCCCGCGGACCTCGAACAGCGTGAAGGGCGCATCATCCGTCAGGGCAACCAGAACAAGCAGGTCGAGATCCTCAACTATGTCACCGAGAGCACCTACGACACGGTGATGTGGCAGAAGGTCCAAGCGAAGTCGCTGTTCATCGAGCAGGTCCGCCGGGGGGAGACCGTCGATTCGGAGATGGAAAGCCTCGACGGCGGCGATATCGGCGCGGCGGCGGCGGAAACCAAAGCGATGGCCACCGGAGACCCCCGCTACCTTCGACAGGTCGAATTGGAGGATGAGGTCAAGCGCCTGGCCGCCCTGGAAAAGGCCTGGCATGAGTCCATTCGCCGACGCGACTGGACGGTGGCCGGATACGAACGCTCCCTACCCAGGAGGCGCACAGACCTAAACGAGCTGGAGCCGGTCGCCGACCGTGCGACCGCTTTGGCGGCCGCCGATCTGACACCGCAGGTTGTCGTCGGCGGTGTCGTCCACGCCGATCCGGCTGACACGGCAGTGGCGTTGACGACGGCTTGCCGTCAGGCGTTCGACGGTGCGCGTGACCGGTCCTCGGGCCAGTTCGTTCCGATTGGGGCGTCGATCGACGGTGTTGCGTTGATCGCGGCGCGTGACCATCTCAACGGTGCGTTGCTCTTGCGTCTGGCGGTGTCGTCGCGCATCGCCGAAATCACACGGGAGGATTTGATGGCCGCGACTGTCGAGGGCGGGGCGAAGGCGCGCGGGTTGGTCAGACGCGCGGAGAACATCTTCATCGGGCTTCCTCGTCATCGCGACAGCTTGCGCTTTGAGATTGAACGCGACCAGAACGACTACGACGACCTGATCGCCAATCCGCCGGAACCGTTTGAGCACACTGGATCGCTGACTGACCGCCAGGCCGAATTGGCTGCGCTCACATTGGAACTCAAGTTGGCCGCCGAAAGCCCCGAGGCCCTGGCCAGCGCAGCAGCAGCCAAGGAACGCATGGCCGACCTCGGCCGTGAGCCGGGGTGGTCACTGCTGCACAATCCGACACCGTTCCTGGTCGAGGAGTTGGGGTACCGCGACGCCGCGGCTCTTCGCGCGGCGGTTCACGCCGCCGAGCGCACCGCCCTCCATGAATCCCTCGGTCGCGGTCTCGTTCCCGCCTTTGATGTGGCGGCGCAGTTGGAGGCGATGGCCGCGGAAGTGGAGTTCCTCGACACCGCCGGTGGGCGTGCCCCGGCCGCGACCTACCCCGCCGGCCTGGACAGTGTGTGCGCGG
>JAUPKM010000601.1 GCA_030837445.1 Actinomycetota bacterium | reverse complement strand
GTCGCCGAGGCGACCATGAATATCACGGTGGCGACGACGCGGGCGGTTGCAGACTGCCCGTCCTGCCAAAACAACGCCACCGCGAACGGGACCACGAGCACAAGCCGCAGCAGGGTCAGCATATTGGGAAGGTTGCGCCAACTCGACTGGCTCACCGGATGGGCAAGCGCGTCCGGCTTCGTCATGGAGTCGCCTCGGCGATCAGATCGACGCCGAACGTCCCGGTGATTCGTACAGCCACAACGTCGCCCAGCTGCAAATCGCCCGCGGGCAGGATGGTGCTGGCGTCCTCCGGACCTTGATGCTCGGCGCGACCCTCAGCGGTCCCACGTTCCACTTGCTCGACCAATACCGTCGTCGATTCACCGACCCGCTCTTCTGCTCGCTGCTCCATCAACCGATCCGCCAATTCGGTCAGCCGCGAGACGCGGTCGGCAACGATCTCAGCAGGAACCTCATCCTCGAACCCGGCCGCTTCGGTGCCGTCCTCTGCGGAGTACCCGAACACCCCGATGGCATCTAGCTCCGCCGCTTCCAGGAAACCGCAGAGCTGCTCGAAGTCCTGTTCGGTCTCACCTGGGAACCCGACGATGAAGTTGGAACGAACACCTGCGGCGGGGGCCAACGTCCGGATCCCCGCAAGTAGCTCAAGAAATGGTTCGGTGCCACCGAACCGACGCATCCGACGCAGGACCGTCGGACTTGCATGCTGAAAGCTGAGATCGAAGTAGCGAGCCACGCCGGGTGTGCTCGCCAACGCCGTCACCAACGAGGGGCGCATCTCCGCGGGCTGCAGATAGGAGACCCGCACCCAATGCAGTCCCGGCGCCGCCGCGAGCCGCCCCAGCAGGGATTCCAGCAACCGCAATTCCCCTAGGTCCTTGCCATATGAGGTCGAGTTCTCACTGACAAGTACCACCTCACGTACGCCGCCGGCAGCGAGCGCGCCGACTTCCGACACCAGGTCCACTGGCGATCTCGAGACGAAGGCTCCGCGGAAGGCCGGGATTGCACAGAAGGTGCATCTCCGGTCGCAACCGGAGGCGAGTTTCACCGGTGTGCTCGGCCCCGTCATCAGCCGCCGCCGGGCCAAGATGTGGTGTCCGGGCGCGGAATCGTCGCCAGCACGGTCGACCGGCGTGATCGGCAGAAGTTTTCGACGGTCCTGTGGTGCGTGCGGCACCAACGTGCGGCCAGCGTAGACATCGCTGAGTCGGTCGGCGATAGCTGCGTAGTCGTCGAATCCGAGCACGGTCGCCTCCGGCAGTTCTGCGGCGAGGCCGGCACCGTACCGTTCGGCGAGGCAGCCGACCGCGACTACTGGCCGACCCAGCTCCGCGACATCCAGAATGGTCTCGATGCTGTCCCGTTTGGCCTGCTCGACGAAGCCACAGGTGTTGACCATCACCACAGACGCCTGCTCCGGATCCGACACGAGGTCCCAGCCGTCCGCCGCGAGTCGTTCGGCCAACTCCTCGGAGTCAACCTCATTACGCGCACACCCGAGGGTGACCAGCGAAACGCTGCGCGCACTATCGGACGCGGTCATCACCTGAGCCTAGGGGTCGGGCGACCGAAGCGGCGGCTAATGTCACGCGCCGCCGCGCAGGCCCGCGAGAATCCCGGGCAGATCGTCATTGGTGACCAGCACATCCCGGGCCTTGCTCCCCTCCGATGGGCCCACGATGCCGCGGCTCTCCATCAGGTCCATCAGGCGGCCAGCCTTGGCAAATCCGACCCGAAGCTTGCGTTGCAGCATGGACGTGGAACCGAACTGGGTCGTCACCACGAGCTCCACCGCACTGCACAACAGGTCGAGGTCGTCGCCGATATCCTCTTCGACCTCGCGGGCGGCAGCGCTGGCGACGGCCACGTCATCGCGATATTCGGGGGTCATCTGGGTGCGGCAGTGCTCCACCACCGCGGCGATTTCGTGCGCCGGGATGAAAGCGCCCTGCAGCCGCATCGGCTTGCTGGCACCCATCGGCAGGAACAGCCCGTCACCCTGCCCGACCAACTTGTCTGCACCAGGTTGATCGAGGATGACCCGACTGTCGGTCACGCTGGATGTGGCGAATGCGAGTCGACTTGGCACGTTCGCCTTGATCAGACCGGTGACCACGTCGACGCTTGGACGCTGGGTGGCCAGCACCAGGTGGATACCGGCGGCGCGCGCCAACTGCGTGATTCGAACGATGGCGTCCTCGACGTCGCGAGGGGCAACCATCATCAGATCGGCCAACTCATCGACGATCACCAGCAGGTACGGGTAGGTGGCCAGCACCCGCTCGCTGCCGGGCGGAGGCGCGATCTTACCTGCCCGGACTGCACGGTTGAAGTCGTCGATATGTCGGAAACCGAAAGCCGCCAGATCGTCGTAGCGGGCATCCATCTCCTTGACGACCCAGCCGAGTGCGTCGGCGGCCCGCTTCGGATTGGTGATGATCGGGGTGATCAGGTGCGGAACACCTTCATACGCGGTCAACTCCACCCGCTTCGGGTCGACCAGCACAAGTCGAACCTCATCGGGGGTGGCCCGCATCAGCACGGACGTGATCAGAGTGTTGATACAACTCGACTTGCCGGCGCCGGTTGCCCCGGCCACCAGCAGGTGAGGCATCTTCGCGAGGTTGGCACAGATGAAACCGCCCTCGACGTCCTTGCCTAGTCCGACCACCATCGGGTGGTGGTCGGAGACAGCCGCCCGAGAGTGCAGCACATCGGCCAGCGACACGATCTCGCGGT
>JAUPKM010000600.1 GCA_030837445.1 Actinomycetota bacterium | reverse complement strand
GCCGGAACTGGACCAGCAGCTACGGCATCGTTGGTATCGCCGCGGTCACTGACACTGGGGTCATGGACGGCATGAACGAGGCCGGCGTGAGTGGTCACGGCCTCTACATGGCCGGGTTCTGCGACTACCAGCAACCCAAGAACGACGGCAAGGACCTCAGCGAAGCCGACGTCATCGCCTACCTGCTGGCGACCTGCGGATCCATCGAGGAGATTAAACGAGCGGCCGCCGATCTGACCATCTGCGGTTTCGATCCCGGCATAGGATTCATCCCGCCGCTGCACTTCCTGTTCCACGACAAGACCGCCTCGCTGGCGTTGGAGATGCGCCCCGAGGGGCTTTCAGTGGTGGACAACCCCGTCGGGGTGGGTACCAACCCGCCCTACCTCGACTGGCACATGACCAACGTGCGGCAGTACGCCGGGCTCAGTGCCACCAACCCCACCACCAAGATAGACGGGTTCACCCTGGAGCCGCTGGGACAAGGCGGCGGTCTGCGTGGACTGCCTGGTGACTACACCCCACCTGGACGGTTCGTGCGTGCACTGGTCCAGGTCGCACTGGCCGACGAGGCATCTGACAGCGCCGCCGCGGAGATGTCGGCCCTGCACATCCTCAACTCCTTCGACATCAACTCCGGCCTGATCCGCGAGATCGGACCCACTGGGCAACCGTCCGACGAGGTCACGGTCTGGAGCACGATCGCCAACCTCACCGGCGGGCGGTGGTCCTATCGACTGCGCAACGACCCCACCATCAACGTGGTGGACGTGGCCACGACCGACTTCACCTCTTCACGTTCCTTGCCCCTGCCGGACACCCAGATCGGCTCCTTCGTACCCAAGTCCATCTGAGCCGGGATAGGACAGACCGGTGGGCTCTCTGCCCAACATCGCCGAGCAGACACCGCTGTGGCTGCTCCTGGTCACCACCCTGGTGGGTGCCGTCGAGGGTGCAGGTATCGGGCGGCGTGCCGGTGCCGACGTCGACATCATCGGGATGGCGGTGTTCGCGCTGTTCCTCGGACTCGGTGGTGGCCTGGCACATGACACCCTGCTCGGGCTGCCGGCCGCCGCTATCCAATCGTTCTGGTATCCGACGATGGTGATTGCCGGGGTTGCGCTTGTCCTGGCCTTCGGGCGCTGGATCCCGATGGACGGCGCCGTCATCGTTGGACTGGACGCACTTACTTTGGGGCTCTACGCCGTGGTGGGGACCCAGAAGGCCCTCGACTACCACATCCCGGCGATCGGCGCCGTCGTCGTGGGACTATTTGCCGCTGTCACTGGTGGCGTGATCGTGTCCCTGCTTCGCCGACAACGACCCACGATAATCACCCCCGGTGCCCCCTACGCCCTGTTGGCACTGATCGGTGTGCTCATCTACCTCGCCTTGTCCGGAGTCGATGGTGGCCTGGCTGCCTTCGCCTGCGTCGGGTTCGTCGTCACCGCCCGATTTATCACGCTGCGGTGGCGGATCACTACCAGTTCGATGGTGGCCCAGCCTGATTCGCCCCCGGGCGCGCCTGAAGGCCGCGTCAATCCATAGCCAAGAACACTGGATCGGCTACGGCTGGGGCGCGGCTTGCCGAGTGAGGAAGTCCTCCGCAGTCTGTCGGGCCAGGTCCCGCAGAGCCTGCGGCGCAATCACCTCGGCCGCCCCTCCCTCGGCCAACACCGCCCTGGCCAGCCATTCCGGTCTCGTGGTCGCAACCACCACTCGAGTCCAACCAGCGGCAAGCGGTGCGACCTCTTCGCAGGGAATCGTTTCGGCAAAGTCCCGGCCGGCCGGGCTGAGCAAGACCTCGGCGCGGGGGCCGAACGCCCGGAGTCGACCGCTGATGACCGGTGCGGCGGCAACATCTGATGGCGGCTTCGATGGTGTCGCACCCAACTGGCAGTGTGTGACCCGGTCGAGCCGGATGTAGACCTCACCGACGGTCGGGTCCCACGCCTGCAGATAGCGATGACCAGCGGCAATGCGCGACGCGATCGGATGGACAACCGCACTCACTTCGCGATCCTGTCCCAGACTCAGGTAGTCCAATTCCAGCACCATCGCCTCTGCCACTGCCCGATCGACAGCGGCGACAACTCCCGGATCAGTCTCGTCGACCTGCGCCAGGGCGATACCCGCCAGACCGGACGTGGATCCGGCAGCTGTGACGACTTTCGCCCGGGTTCGGGTGAAGAGATCCGTGTCCGATATCGGTGCGAAGGCTTCCAGCATCGCCAGACCCATCACCAGTGGCAGGGCCTCTGCGGTCGACAGACTCACAGGGCGGTCTGCGCCTTGCGCGTCGTGCACCGTGACGTACCCACCGCGGGTCACCTCCACGTCGATCGTGTCGTGGTAGGGGCCGAACTCGGTACAGGCGGCCAACTCCACGTCCTGGGCCAACACCTGCTCCGTTGTCCCGAAGTGCGCGGCAACTTCCGAGAGGCGAGCTCGACCTCCTCGGGACCGTACCCAGGCGACCAGATTGAGGATTCGTCCGACCCGCTCGGGGGCGGGGGTCTTCCGTCGTTGTTGCGAGGCGCCAGTGGCCGGGGGTAGCGCGCTTGGTGCGCCGGTGTGGAGGGTCACGACCGCCTCGGCGTCCGCCCGCAATTGGGCGGCCAGGACGTCCGGGCCCAACACCCGAGCCGCGTCGCCAGCCGACAGGATGGTGCGCCGCGCCCAATCCGGATCGCGGTACGGCAGGGACAGCAGGTCCTCGTCAGCCAAGGACCCCGTGGTGTCGCACAGCCGACGCAACGCGGGGGATCTGCCGGGTGCCAACGACAGGCGGGCAGTGCCGACCGGTTCCCGGTCCAGGACGGTCTGAAGCTCGGCCTCGATCGAGGCGCCGGCCGGCAGTTGGAACGCACCCGGTCGCCCGACGACCGTGACCGCCCCGTCGATTCGCGACAATCGGAATACGCGGACCGCGGCGCGGTCGACGTCGCGACCGACAAGGAACCACCGCTCGCCCCGAATCACGCACCCCCACGGCTCGACGACGCGTCGCTCAGCGGCGGGTTGGCGTGGTTTGCGGTAGCCGAAGGCGATCCGCTGACCGGCTGCCCGGGCACTGATGATCGTGTCCACCGCTTCAGATCGGGTGACCGCCGAACCAACTGCGGACACCGCCTCCGGAATGGTTTCCCCGCCGGCCGCCTCCAATTTCGTCAGGGCGGTGCGGGAGGCGCGGCCCCAATCGGCGTCCGACCACAGCCCCGCTGCCATCCCCAGCAGCAGCTTCTCGTCGGCGTCGAAACTTATCGGCGGAAGAAAGGAGCCAGCCAGGTCGGCGATGTAGGCGGCGCTCTCCGGATCGCTGGCGTCCACCGCCTCGATGTCGAGACCAAGCTCGCGCAACTCGTTCTTGTCTCGCTCGAACTGACGCTCGAACGCAGTGCGATCGGAGGTGTTGTACTCCCCGACGAACTGCCCGATCTGCTCCTTGGTCAGCGGCCGCCGAGTGGACAGCAGCAGCAGTGCGAGAGCTGTGAGTCGCTCCGTCTTGACCTTGGACATCCGGACTGCGGCCGGGCTAGTAGACCGCGAGCAGGTCGATCGCGAACACCAAAGTGCTGCCGGCCAACCGGTGATGCCCAGTCTCCCCGTAAGCCAGCCGGGGCGGGATGGTCAATAGCCGGCGACCGCCGACCCGCATACCCGGGATGCCGTCCTGCCAACCTTGGATCAAGCCGCGCAACGGGAACTTGATCGGCTCTCCGCGAGTCCAGCTGGAGTCGAACTCCTCGCCGGTCGCGAAGTCGACGCCGGTGTAGTGCACCAGCACCTCGGCGCCGGCGACAGCCTCGGCGCCGTCACCG
>JAUPKM010000599.1 GCA_030837445.1 Actinomycetota bacterium | reverse complement strand
TCCCGTCTCCGCCGGTGACCGACATCCCGTCTCCGCCGGTGACCGACATCCCGTCTCCGCCGGTGACCGACATCCCGTCTCCGCCGGTGACCGACATCCCGTCTCCGCCGGTGACCGACACCCCGTCTCCGCCGGTGCCCCCGTTGCCGCCGATCAGCGATGCTGTCTGGAGCCCCGACTACGTACTGGTCCGTTCCTACGAATGGCGCCCGGACGGGTCGGTGGCCCTCACGTACGACCGCATCCAGCCGGGAACGCCTGACGAGACGGGGGGGATCTGCCGGCAGTTGTTCTGGAACTCCGACGGATGGGCATGCGCGTTCAACAACCAGACGAAGAAGCGGACCGTCGGGGTGATCCCTGAAGCTGTCGTTGCGGTTAACGGAACCGAGTGGCCTCTCGACCCGGACGTCGTGAGTCAGCTGGTCGTCCCCATCACGACCGATCCCGCCGAAGCGGTCATCGTGGCCCTGGAGACCAATGGCGAGGGATACGTGGATCGGATCGTGGTCGCGCCGCGATGACTGCCCGATCCACCGTTGTGATCGCGGTCATGACGGTTGTGCTGACCTCGTGCCAGGCAGGGCCAATGGATGGCGGCTCCGAACCCCCTCGTCCCGCCTCCGTCGACGCCGAGCGAGCGGCCCCATCGTCGAGCATGCCGGCGACGCCGATGCCATCCTCGCCTCCCAGTCCGGCCGGGTCCGCGACGCGCGTCCCGGCTGAGCGTCCTGATCCGAGCCAGTGGAACGAGGCACTGCGCGCACTCTGGGCCCAGTTCCCGTGGCCCCCCAACAACGACGGCAAGGCGTGCAGTGCACCCACCTGGCGACCCGGCGGTGCCCGAGTGGGTCGGGCCACCCCGGGACGGGGACGACCTGTCGTCGTTCTCGGCGACTCGCTGATCAGGGAGTCGCAGGACGAACTGAGGACGGCGTTGCGGGAGAGAGGGTTCAGGCCCGTGTTCGTGTGCTGGGGCGGGAAAACGCTGGCCTGGGGGTCAGAGCAGCTCGGCATGATGAAGTCGCTGGGCGTCCTGCCTCAGTGTGTGGTCGTGAATCTGGGCACGAACGACATGAAGAATGAGTTCGCGTCCCCCACGGAGCTCGGGGAACGGCTGACCGGCTTCCTGGCTGGAGCCGCAGTGCGGCGTTTGGTCATCGTCGACATCTGGGCCGACGTCGCCATCGCCCCGGCATCGATGGGGGAGGTCTCCGAGGCCCCCGAGGTGTTCCGGAAGGCGGTGTCCGGGCGGCCGGGGACCACCCTGGTTCCGTGGTCTGCCGAGGCGATGGCCGATAGCGCTCTGGGGGGCTGGGACGGCGTGCACGACAGCGCGCAGGGCGAGGCAGTGCGGGCGCGGGCGATAGCGGACGGTGTGGCGGCGGCGTGTGGTTGACCGGCCCGAAGGGCAGAACGGCACGCGAGTGAAGGTGACGATCTCGGTCACCGCCTCTTTTCAATCCGTGCTCGGTTGTGGTCCGCTCGGGTGCTACGGTCAGGGCGAATTTGTCGTGGCAGCAGCCAGTAGCGGGGGAGCCGGACGTGAGCCTTCTGTCGTGTGCCCAGTGCGGTGCGGACGTCGAAACGGGAAAGCGATTCTGCGGCGAGTGCGGGACGCCGGTCGTGATTGTCGAAACCGTGGCTGCGGCGCCGACGTCCATCGAGCTGCGGTGCCAGACGTGCGGGACGCTGGCCCTGGAGGGACACCGGTTCTGCGGCGAGTGCGGAGGGCCGATCGTCGAGGTCCCGGTGGGCGGGGCAGGGATCTCCGGGTCGAACTGCGCGACCTGCGGGGCCGCTCTCGCGGAGGGGGCGGTCTTCTGCGAGGACTGCGGGGCGCCGGCCGCTGCGAGTCCTGATCAGGGGCAGTCGGTCGCCGATGGGTCGAGCCGCGATGATGTGGCCTTCGAGTCCGCCACCGCCACGGTGATCCGTCCGGCCCACGCGGCCACTCGCGATACTCCCGACGCTCCCGACATGCCCGAGGCGTCCGACATCCCCGAGACCCCGGTCACGCCCGTGGCGCCCGACGCTCCCGTGGGGTCCTCCCGAGAGCCGGAGGCGGCGGTGGCGGCCGTGCTCCTCACGCCATCGATCACCGGCGCAGCGGAGTCAACCCCCTCCAGGGGCTGGATGCAGCACAAGTGGCTCATCATCGCCGGAGCTGTGGGGTTGGTCGTATTGGCGCTGGTGGTCGGGGTTCTCGCAGGGCGGGGAGGGAGCGGTGCGCTCCTGGTCGTCTCCTCCTACGACGGCACCGTGTCCGCCGTGTCGGCGGATGGTGAGGGTCAACCCGAGGAGACGGGACTGTACGGCGTCTCCCGCGGGCTCAGCTGGATCGATCAGGAGACGGGCGATTATGACTACGGATGGGTGGCGCCGGTCGGTGACCGCCTGTATGCCGTGACGCAGCTCGGCGACGATGCCTACCTCATGAGCTCGGCGGTCGGTGACGACGAGTCCGTGGAGTTGTACCGCGGTGATCCCGGAACGTTCTCCCCGCTCGTGCTCGCCGATGGCCGCATTGTGGTCTACGAGTATGGCGATGGGGACTCGACCTGCGTACTGATCGATGGCGAGAATCAGGATGTTGTCGCCCGGGGCGACACGTGCGGAGCCGCGATCGATGGGCGCTTGTTCTACGAGGCGAAGTCCTCCCCCTCCGGCCTGGATGTCACTGTCTACACAGACGAGGGCGAAGAGGTCGCCTCGTTCGAGCTTCGAGGCGCATCGCTGGACAGTTTCCGCAGTAGTCCGGACCTCAGTGCCTTCGCCTACACCGTCCCCAGCGGTGATGAGTCACGATCGACCGGCTTCTATGTGGGCGCCGACGGTTCGCCGATCGGGGAGACGGACCCCATGCAGTACCTCAGCATCGAGGACCAGGGCGAGGGTTTCGTCTTTCAGGGCGATTCGGATGGAGTGGCTCGATTCTGGGTCGGGTCCGGGGATGGCTTCGCACTGGTGGGTGAGGGCGAGAGCGGCCGGGTTGCCCTTGCACCGTCGGGAGAGGCCGCCGTCCTGACCTACGCCGACTCGCGCGCCACCATCGAGAAGGTGACGCTCCAGGGTGAGCGATCGGAACTGGTGCCAGCGTTCCCGAGCGATGAGCTGCCGCTCGCAGGGGTGACCAACAATGGCTACATGGTCGCATCGTCTGCGGGAGCACGGCCGCAGATCGTGGTCATCAACCTGGCGGACTTCTCCACGAACTCGGTGACTCCACGATCGGTGAGTGGCAACCTGAATTACCTCGCGATCACGCCCGAGGGGTATGTCGCCCAATACGACGACGACGGCAGTCAGACCACCTGGCTGGTCGACACCGAGGAGGGCGACACCCGCGAGCTGGTCGAGGGCCCAATGAACCCGATCGGACTGGCGGGAGATCGGCTCATCTACTCCCAAAGCGACGAGGTGAACATCATGAGCCTGACTGAGGAGGGCCGGCCACGACGTCTGTTGGGGGACGCTCTCGTGGACGGGACCCAGGCCTTTGTCGATGGTGACGTTCTCTTCGCCACGGTCCGACAGGACGACGTCGACTCCGAACTCGACCTGCCGATCGGTGACGTGGTGTCGGCGAGCCTCGACAGTTCACGACGGGAGGCGGTCATCGCTCAGTCGTCGATCCTGGTCTCTCTGCCGGGCGCCGACGGCCTCACAGACCTAGGGGGTGCCTTCATTGGCAGCACCTACGATCCGCAGTCGATCGGCACTGACGAGGCCGTCGACCTGGCCTTGGTGCAGGCGGGCTGTCAGGCCACCGAGGAGATCGGGCCTTCGGTCGGCGGCCTGGTCACGACGATGGGTACCTGCTACCTCTCGCGGACGACCGCGCCGCTGACGGTGACCGTGGGCTCCAGCGACGGGTCGCAGGACGGATACGTCGAGGTCTATGCCATCCTGCCGTCAGGGGAGGCAGTCTATCTCGACGGCCTGGCGTCGACGTCCGATTGCGCCCGAGACATCTATGGGTCCTGCGACTATGGACAGCCCGCTGTCTTCACCGAGGGAGTGCAGCAGTTCACTGCGCCGGACGGGTCCATCGCGTATGCGCTGAGATCGGGGAATACGTCCACCCGGCTCACGGTGACATCGGGCTAGGGCGAGTCCACGGGGCCGGTAGCGGAGGGCCACGCTGATGGCGCGTAGAGGACCTCTCATGGTGGCGCTGGTGGTCGCGCTCGTCTTGTCGTTGCTGGCAGGCTTCCTGCTCGCCTACTCCGTGCCCAGCCTGGCCGGGACCAGCGGTGTTCCGGTGGTGGGCAGCGTCGCCATCGGCCACCTGCCACCGGGGACCGACGTGTCACTGTCCCTCGGATTCGGTGAGGGGTCGGAGTCCACCGCTGCGAACGGCGAGGGATTCGAGGTGCGCGGTCGCGAGAACACCTCGGGTCTGCTGTACGCATGGGTGAATGGCGCACCGCAGGCGATGCAGATCGTTCCGAAGCTCGACGGAGTGACGTTCCGGGAGCAGGAGCTCGGTGCCGAGTCCACGGCGGTCGCGATGATGTTCCTGGCGCCTGCGATGGCGCAGTACCCCGTGCTGACGAACGGCATCTACATGGGCGGGGCCTACAAGAGCCCGGTGCTTCGACAGGTGGTGCAGGCCATCGAGGCGCAGTGGGCGAGCGGCAGCAACCCGATCACCATGCCGGGGCCGGAGGTCCTGACGGCGGTCGCAGCCCTCATCGCTGATGTCGATGCGTCCGTTCTGCTCCGGCTCGGGGCGTCGGACGAACCGGTTGGGACTGATGCGTCCGCCACGGCCACCGGGACGGGCGGCCCCGTGCAGACCCTCGGCGAGCTGGGGCTGGGGGCGCCTCGAGGACTGGGAACGATGCGGCCCGTGACGGCTCGCGGGCCGGCCCAGTCGACGTCGACCGCCCTGTTGGCGGAGGTGGGTATCGCCTGCGAGTCAGAGCAGCGGATCAACGACCCCTGCGGAATCGACGAGGTGTACGTCAACTCGCGCGAGGGGGCGCTCAACGAGAGTGATCGTGCGGCGGTGCGATGCGCTGCCGCACGACCAGGATCGATCCAGGATCTGGACGGCCTCGAGGGCGACCAGGCCTGCGTCATGCTGAACTCGGTGGCCGATGATCGCACGGAGGTGAACCTGGCCGCCGTCAACTTCGTCCCTCGGTGGCTTCTGGCCTACGAGAGCACGAACGGAGGCCTCTACCCGGATGCGGTGATCGACCCCAAGACATGGCAGCTGCCGTCGGCGGTCGAGCTGACCGAGATCATCGCGCGGGGAGCGGTCGCCGCCAATAAGGACGTCGTCGAGGCGCTGCTGGGGTGGGCAGGCATCGAGGTGGACATCGGTGAGCGCGAGAACGTCGTCAGGTACTACCAGGAGGTTTTCGACAGCTTCTTCCGCAACGGATACACGCCCTTCGGCCTTCCCATCGGCGACGAGGGCACGGGCATCGAGTTCGCGACCTTCGGGCCTGCACTCGGCAACGCGGGCGCATCGACGCTGGAGAGTCGACGGCTCGCCATCTCGTGGGCGATGACCGCGCTGACCCAGTTCATCGTGCCCGCCACGCAGTTGGCCCTCGACCTCGCTCAGGGCAAGTCCCTGCGGCGCGCCATCGGGCGAGGGGAGAGCGACATCTCGCCTGACGATGAGTGGCGATTCGTCTGGACGGAGCTGGCCCTTGCCCTCGTGAGCACGGCCGCCACATCCTGGGCGGAGTGCCAAGGGCAGCAGGAGGACTGCATGGTCCGCGAGGACGAGTCGCTTGCGGACTTCGCGGGCAGGCTCGGCACCGTCTTCGTGCTCCTCATGCAGGAGGCCTTCCGCGGAGGTAGGGCGCAAGGCGACGGCGCAGGCGACGTCGCCGATGAGCTGGTGGTACCCGGGGGATCCTCCGTTCGCGTTGAGGACTGGCGTCGGGGACGCAGTGAGGCGCGCAAGGAAGCGACGTCCGGGGGCATCGGGCTGATGCTGCGGTACGTCCTCTCCGGTGGTGATCCTGAGATTCTTCGGGATGGGGTCCAGGACCTGGCCAAGGAAGCCGTGGGAGTGGCCCTCCAATCGGCCGTCGCAGCGACGCCGGTCGGCAAGGCCCTGCAGGCCTACGCTGCCGTGTCGGACGCCGCGGGCATCGGACTCGCGTTCGGTGAGCTCGTGTCCGACATGCAGAACCTCAGCCCGATCGACAGGTACCGGATCGATCCCGTGGCTCTCGGGGATTCACCCACGTCCAGTGAGGCCGAATCAACCGTCTCCCTGCCCCGTGACGCCGCTGTCGACATGATCGTGGTCATTGATGCCTCCACGTCCATGGATGAGCCGGTGGGGGAGGATGCGACTACGCGGTTCGCGGCGTCGCTCGATGCTGCCGAGGCCCTGATCGAAGTGATCCGTGACGACTCCGGCGCAGGCAGTGGTGAGAGCCGCTTGGGGGTGGTCACCTTCAACGACGTTGCACAGTCGGTGGTGCCCCTCACTCCCGTATCGGGGCTCAATCCGTCGTGGCGGGACCTCCTCACCACCGGAGGAGAGGGAACGAACATCGGTGAGGCTCTCAAGACGGCGAT
This sequence comes from Actinomycetota bacterium, assembly GCA_030837445.1. GTDB lineage: Bacteria > Actinomycetota > Actinomycetes > S36-B12 > UBA10799 > JACJWR01. The sequence goes on along the minus strand of JAUPKM010000599.1, from coordinate 6,548 downwards.
CGATGCCCTTCGACTTGCCGGGGACAACAGGCGAATCCTCCTGCTGACCGACGGGGAGGACAACCAGTTCGGGGCGGAGAACATCGTCAATATGCTGGTGGGCTCCAACACGCTGGGAGACGCGGACACCACGTACGCCGTGGTTGACAAGCGCATCGTCATCGACACAGTGGCATTCGACTTCCAGGGCGACGAGGGCCGGCGCCTGCTCCAGGATGTGGCCGACGTGTCCGGTGGGAGGTACTTCAGCGCCGGCAGTGCCCTGTCTCTGGCAGGAGCATTCATCAAGAGCCGCCAGCTTCTTCAGGGAGACCTGATCCGGGAGGAGACAGGCACGTTCGAGGGTGGTGAGGCGAAGCAGAGCGTCCAGGTGGAGCCGGATGCAGCCGGCCGGCTTCCCATCGAGCTGGTGACCTCCGCCTACTCGCCGTCGGGGCTGATCGAGGTGGAGGTGATTAACCCGGATGGCGACAATGTCGAGAACACGCCGGGCGTGCGCGTTATCCAAGGACTGGTGACCCGGGTGATCGTCGACAAGCCGGCGAAGGGCATCTGGACCTTCGTCATGCGCCTCGCCCCGGGCGCGGGCGCGGAGGTGGACGGTGCGGAGGCGGAGGGTGGGGTGTCGGTCACCACGGGCGGAACGGTCGTCCCCGCGGTCCATCCGGCGTCGGGCGGGAGCGGATTCGAGGACTCACCTCCCGCAGGCTCCGGGGAGCCGTACTACTTCGTGGTGACGCGATCGGGAGGGATCATCGACACGGGTGTCGACGAGACGGTGGTTACGTCACCCGACACCACCTGGATTCACGCCATCGTCAGCAACCTCGTCCTGCTCGCCGTGCTGGTGACCTCGCTAGCAGTCCTGCTCGCTCGAGGCGCAGTCATGCGCCGACAGGAGGCGGCCGATGTCGGCTAGCCGGTCGGAGACGGTGCTTGAGGGGTTCGTGAGGGGTCTGGGGGTCACCCTTGCGCTGCTGGTGCTGGTGGCGGGCTATGCAGCGCTGCTCACCGTCACGATTGGGGACGGATCCGTCGACCAGGCTGTACTCGTGGCGTCCGTGATGGCCTCGCCGCTCCCTGCGGTCGAGCCGGAGGATTCGATCATCTGGGCTGGCATCTCGGGGGTCTACGCGGTCATGGTCCTCGTTCTGGGAGCCTGTCGTCCCTCACTTCCCGTTCGACGTCTCGGGTACCTCGCAGGTGCCCTGCTGGCGTGGGGGGTCCTCACAGCGGTCTCCGCCTCGGTATCCGAGGCGTTCTCGTTGCGCCTGTGGGCGTTCGGTGCGCTGCCGGTGGCCGCTGTCTCCGTCTGGCCGACGCAGCGGCCCGTGGCCCAGTGGGCTCAGCGGCCCTTCCTGCTGCTGCAGGCCGCTCGAGGAGCGCTTCTGGCCTCGATGGCGGCACTCGTAACTGCGGTGACCGCAGGCTACGTCGTGGCCACAGTAGGCGCGCTGCGTGCCGCTGATCCGACCCTCCTCGTCGGGTTGCCGTATGTGTGGCCGTCCCTGGGGTCGAACGTGATCAATGCTGGGGCGGGGGGCGTCGTCAGCCTGTCCACGGGGACTGCAACGGCCTCGAGCAGCATTGCGGAGGCGTGGATCAGCGACACCTCGACTGTGGGGTCCGGGTTGGGCATTCTGTCCGCCCATCCCGGAGTCACCTGGATGGCGGCGGGCCTGCTCGTGATTCTGGCCGCGGCCGTGCTCCTGGCGTCCGCACCCCTGTGGACAGGTGCACCATCGGGCGCCCACGCATCTGCGGCGCTTCGACACCTCGCAAGGATTCTCGCGATCGCACTTATCGCCGTACTGCTGCTGGTCCCCAGCTCTTTGATCCGAATTGGCGACGTCGTGCTGCAGGTGGAGGTGTCCATCGTCGGGCTCGTGATCGTCCTCGCGGTGTTCGCGACCGTGATGGCCGTGGCCGCGGTGCTGGGCAGCAGGCGGCAGGCGCGACGCGCGCAGCCGTCCACCTCCTCCTCGGTCGAGGAGATGGCCGGATGATCTGCATGACCTGCGGACACGCCCTGAGGCCGGGCAAGGCGTTCTGCTCCGGATGCGGCTCGCCGGTGGCGGTCATCTCCGAGGTGCCGGCGGCGACCGGGTCGGATGAACGGGGTGCGCCACCGGATCGGACTCTGCTCGCTCGCCGCCCGTGGCTGATCGCCCGTGCTGGGCTGCTCCTTGCGGTCCTTGTGGCTGCGGTGGGCTACCTCCTTGTGCAATCGTCGGGCTGACGGACATGAGGCGGGTGGGACGTTGTCGTTGACGTTGGACTTCTGTGGCGAGCAGTTCGAGATCCTGGACGATCAGGTGTTCACGATTGGCCGGGAGGCCGATCTCTGCCTCGACGAGAATCCCTTCCTGCACCGCCTGTTCCTGCGCTTCGAGCAGAGACAGGGGCTCTGGTGGCTGGCGAACGTAGGTTCAAGGATGTCGGCAACGGTGGCCGACTCCGATGGGCTGGTCCAGTCGTGGCTGTCACCCGGCGCGGAGACTCCCCTGATCTTCCGGTGCACTGTCATCCGATTCACGGCTGGGCAGACCGCGTACGAGATCGAGGCGCTTCTCGACGACCCGATGTTCAGTGGTCTGGCACAGGAGACTGCAGGCTCGGGACAGACGACGAGGGGCTCGATCAACCTCACCCCGACGCAGAAGCAGATGATCCTGGCGCTTGCCGAGCCCATCCTGAAGTCGGGCAAGACCATCGCGTCCATCCCTTCGTCGGCGGACGCCGCCCTGCGGCTCGGATGGACGCTGACGCGGTTCAATCGGAAGCTCGACAACGTCTGCGAGCGATTCACCTCGCAGGGCGTGCGGGGACTTCATGGATCGGCAGGAAAGCTGGCCACCAGTCGCAGGGCCCGACTCGTGGAGTACGCGCTGGCAATGAGGCTCGTGAAGACGGAGGATCTTCCGCTGCTCGACGAGGTCATCCCCGATCGGCGGACAGTCGATCTGGACAGTACCGGGGGGGAGCGGTGATGGGGGGCACCTCCACCGTCCCGGCACCCATGCCTGACGATGCGCCCCGCGTTGCGGGCGGGGCAGACTCGCACAAGGGCGTGTCTCGTCGTGTGAACGAGGATTCCTGGTGCTGTTCCCGGCTCGTCTTCGCAGTAGCAGACGGTATGGGAGGGCACGCGGGCGGAGCAACGGCCAGCGCCCACGCCATCGCCTCGCTGCGTCAACTGTCCGGTCAGTCGCTCACCCCGAATGACCTCGTGCGTGCCATCCAGTCAGCCAACACGGTGATTCTCGACTCGGCGCAGAGTCAGGCTGGCCTGCAGGGAATGGGAACCACTCTGGCAGGCCTCGCCCTCGTGCTCGACGGCGAGCACGATCTGTGGCTCGCGTTCAACATCGGAGACTCACGGATCTACCGGCTCAGTGGTGGGCGCCTTACCCAGCTCAGCGTCGACCACAGCGTCGTGCAGGAGTTGCTCGACCTGAAGGAGATCACGCCGGCCCAGGCGGCTACGGACCCCCGACGGAATGTCGTCACGCGTGCACTGGGCGGAGATGCCGTGGCCGAGGTCGACTTCTGGCTGTTGCCCCCCGAGGCGGGCGAACGCTTTCTCCTCTGCTCCGACGGTGTCACCGGAGCACTCTCCGATGAGTCCCTGGAGCGAGTGCTTGTCGCTCATGCCGACCCGAGGGACGCGGCCCGAGCAGTGGTGATAGCAGCGACCGAGGCTGGCACGCAGGACGACGCGACCGCGGTGGTGGTCGATACAGAGACTGCCGCAAGGGTGGATCAGGGGCACCGGACCGCAACCGTCGAGCGTGCGGTCCTCGACCAGAGTGACACGCAACGGGACGGAGCACGCCAATGAGCACGCAGCACTCCTTCGCTGCAGGAGACGCGATCGCCATCATCGGCCCAGGGACCTGGCTGCTGATCGCAGACGGCGCGACCGAGGCCATGTATGACGGCATCTGGCGGATCGTGGAACGAGACGAGTCGACCAGCGCTGTCCTCGCCGCCATGCTCGAGCTGCCATTGCGCGATCTCCCCGACTTCGTGCTGGCCGGCGTCGAGGGCGTTGATGTGAGAGTGCTCGCGCGGGGGAGCGGGATGGCATCGGTCGGCGACGCAGTGATCACGGGTGCCGGGGTCACCACCTGGGTCGAGCAGGTTGTTCCAGGGTCGCATTCCGTCGTTCTCTCCGTGGGAGCAGAAGCCCGCCCCGCGGCGCGCTTCCACGGATCCACGGGGGTGTTCCCGGCGTCGTGGATCCGCATCGGCATCGAGCGGCCAGGGGCTGCCCAGCAGGACAGCGCGCCCGTCGCTCAGGCCTTGTCCGAGGCGGAGAGCATCGCGGCGGCGGTGGACGAGTTCCCCGGTGACGTCGAGGCGCCTCCGCCGGCTGAGCTCCCCGATCTCGGTTCGCTGACCATCATCGAGAACGACGAGGACTCGACGAGCCGGCCGCTTGTCGCGGCGTCACGCTGCGGCGGAGGCCATCTCAACTCCCCGACCGCGGGGATCTGTCGCATCTGCGGATCGGCGGTGGTGGAGGGAAGCGTCACCCAGGTCCCCCAACCCGTACTGGGGACGCTGCAGTTCTCGAACGGCGACGTCGTCCACGTCGATCGCCCGGTCATCATCGGCAGGGCACCTTCGTCGAGTCTGCGTGGAACTCAGATCCCCATACTCCTCGCCGTGCCGGGAGAGGACATCTCTCGCGCACATGTGGAGGTGCGGCCTGAGGGTTGGACCGTCGTGGTCGTCGACCTCAACTCCGCGAACGGAACGACCATCCAGCTGTCCGGGGAGGAGTCCAGTGTGCTTGCGCCGAACCAGCCGGTCCCCCTTGGCGAGGGAACAGTAGTGACGCTGACGGACGGGGTTAGTTTCCGATTCCAACCTGAGTGAGGCGGGCCGGCAGGCCCGCTGTTCAGGCTGCGACTCGCACGATCACAGCCGCCGCGACCCCCCCAGCCACGCCGGCGAAGGCCCACAGGGCTAGGTAGATTCCCGTGGATCGTCGTCTCTCCGAGGAACTCGCCACCTGCGGTGGCGGCACCGGGGCCGCCACGCGGGTGAGGGCGGTGGCCGGTTGAGCCCTGGTCACGAACGGCGCTCCCGGCGTGGGCGTGGAGGCCGCGCCCGCAAGTTCCGACCGCACCAGCTGAAGGGCGTTGGCTATCGCACGTGCGCCGCGGAATCGATGGGCGGGAACGGGTTCGAGGGACTGTCGCAGGAGATCGAGGACCTGAGGTGGGATGTCGTTTCGCGCAATCGGTGGCAGCGGCGTGGACCGGATCAGAGACAACTGCTGGGCCTCCGTGGCCCCTTCGTATGGAGGGCGTCCTGCCAGGAGGGTGTAGAGGGTGGATCCGAGTGAGTAGATGTCACTTGCTGGGCCGTAGTCGTTCTCAGCAAGAACCTCCGGCGCGGCATGTGAGCGGGAGAAGGCGATCGACGAGGTGTACTGCCCCTGCACATCGGATAGGGCAGCGACGCCGAAGTCGGACAGCAGGGGCTGCCCGCGATCGCTGATGAGGACGTTCTCGGGCTTCACGTCGCGATGGATGATCCCCTGGCCGTGTGCGGCCTGGAGGGCATCGGCGAGGGCGATCCCCACATCGACGACGGTCGCGGCGGGTAGCGCCCTCCTCTGGCTGAGCAGGTCGGCGAGGGAACCGTTCTTGCAGTAGGGCATCACGAGGTAGCCCACCGATCCGGTAGTGACGCCCGCCTCGTAGATGTCGACGACGTGCGGGTTGGTGGACAGGCGCCCAACCGCTCGACACTCGTTTGTGAAGCGCCGCGCATCCTCATCATGGGAGAGGTCTCCGCTGAGGATCTTCACGGCCACGTCACGATCGAGTGCGTCCTGACGGGCTCGGTAGACGGTGGCGAACCCCCCCCGACCCAGGCGCGCCGTCAGGGTGATGCCAGGCAGGTGCAGATCGGGCAGAACGCCGGCGGCATTGGACGCGGGTGGTGAGGGGCGTTCACCGCCCTTGCTGGGCTGCATGTGCGTGAGGTCTTCCATCAGGCCGACTCCCGCCAGGGCGACGTCACGGACTGCAGGTACGACGATTGGATGGCCCACCGGTCGTTGTCGTAGACGAGTTCGAAAATCCGGCGCTCGGACTGCAGAGTCCCGCCCAACTTGGGTGGCCTGGTGTACGTGTGGTCGACCAAGAACGCATTCGGGCCGCAGACGTGGTTGTTGCCGACGGTCGTGACGTCCGCACCTTGCGGGCATCTGCGGATGCCATCGACGAAGACGCTGGTCAGCCGATTCCGCGCCCGCTGGTCGCGGAGGAACCGCACGAACAGGCTCTGGGCCGCTTCCTGTGCCGTGGCGTTGCGCGCGAAGTACTCAGGGATTGCCTCCCATTCACCAGCCTCATACTGGTAGAAGAACCCGCGGAGGAGTTCGTCTCCCTCTTGATCGGTGATCGACACGGTGTCGGTCGGCGTCGGCGTGACGGTCGGTGGTGCGGTGTCGGTCGGCGTCGGCGTGACGGTCGGTGGTGCGGTGTCGGTCGGCGTCGGCGTGACGGTCGGTGGTGCGGTGTCGGTCG
>JAUPKM010000598.1 GCA_030837445.1 Actinomycetota bacterium | reverse complement strand
GGTGAGCCCAGTTGCGCCGGGTAGGGTCGGCTGCAGATAGATGTCGGTGGACCCGGAGTCGAAGGCTGTCGTGACACAGGAGGGGGTCGCGGCGCGCAGCCGCCAGCACGCCTGGAAGTCCGGCTCCCATCCCTGCACACCCGGTACACCTGAGTCGCCCTTGGGCAACTGCCAGCTGCCGACGGCAGGCGTTGCCGGAACTCCAGGCCGCACGACGCCCGCGCCGGACTCGTCCAGCGCCACGGTGTACGAGCGGTACTCGGGCAGGTACAGCAGGGGGCTCGGGGTGCTGTCCACATCGTCGGTCGTCAAAGCGACTCCCAGAATGCCGTGGGCACCGCCCTTGATCTCCTCGGCAGTCCCCGGCACACAGTCGGGCATGTCCGCCTCGCAGGTCACATCCGAGACGATGTCCACCTGCACCGGATCCGGCACCGACACGCCGCCGATCATCACCGGCGCTTTGGCCGCCTCGTACTCGTACGTGGTGCCGTCGACGAAGGAGGCCGTATTCGGTCCGGTGTCGGGATCGTCCTTGGTCTCTGGTCCGGCGTCTTGTTTGAAGATGCGCAGTCCAGCCGAGCCGGTATCGAGCTGCAACGGGACGGCCGGTCCGCCACCGACGCTGACGTCGACCACCACCGCCGCGCCATCCTTCGTCGGCCGCACCGGGATCGCCGCGCCGCTCGGCTGTGGTTCACCGGTTGTTGTGGTCGTCGACGTGGGTGTGCCAGGGGTCGACAGCGACGCCGAGGATCCCGACCCGCCTGGTTCCGCCGCCGTCGAGCACCCCGCCAATGCCGACGCCCCGACCAACAGGGCAGCTAGCGACCAGGCCGCCGCTCGAACCATCGTCATCTACTCCTCCACCACGACGGGCATGATCATCGGTCGGCGCCGATGCCGGGAATTGACCCACCTGCCCACAGTGCGGCGGATGATCTGCTGCAGCTGGTGCCGATCCCCTACGCCGTCGGCCATGGCCCGTTCGAGGTCCTGGGTCACGGTGGCGGAGATGTCGACGAACACATCCTCGTCCTCACTGAATCCGCGGGCATGGAACTCCGGTCCCAGCAGCACTTTGCCGCCGGAGGCATCCACCACGACGAAGATAGAGATGAACCCCTCCTCGCCCAGGATCCGACGGTCCGTGAGGGCGGCCTCGGTAATATCGCCGACGGAGGATCCGTCCACGTAAACGTAGCCGCAGGGCACTGCTCCCACGATTCGGGCCCGACCCTCCGTCAGGTCCACCACCATCCCGTCGTCGACCACCACCACCCGGTCGGCGGGCACCCCGGCCTTCACCGCGAGTTCGGCATTGGCCCTGAGGTGGCGGGCTTCCCCGTGCACCGGCATCACATTTCGCGGTTTGACGACGTTGTAGACGTAGAGCAGTTCGCCGGCCGCGGCATGGCCGGACACGTGGACGAAAGCGTTGCCCTGATGGACGACGTGCGCCCCCAGCCTGGCCAACCCGTTGATCACGCGGTTCACCGAGTTCTCATTCCCGGGGATCATCGAGGAAGCGAGCACAACGGTGTCGTCGGGACCGATCACGATTGCATGGTCCCGGTTGGCCATCCTCGACAGTGCCGCCATCGGTTCGCCCTGGGATCCCGTACACACCAGCACGACCTCCTCCGGCGGCAGGTCGGCCATCTTGTCGCTCGCCACCAACAGGTTCGGCGGGACCTGCAGGTAGCCGAGGTCGCGGGCGACGTTCATCGTCCGGACCATCGATCTGCCGACGAACGCGACCCGCCTGCCGTGGGCTGCGGCAGCGTCGATCACCTGCTGGACGCGGTGGATGTGGGAGGCGAAACAGGCCACCACAATTCGGCCCTCGCACTCGGCGAACTGCCGATCCAGCACCCCGAGGATCTCCCGCTCGCCACGGACGAAACCGGGAACTTCGGCATTCGTGGAGTCGACCATCAGCAGATCGACGCCGTCATCGCCGAGCCGTGCGAGCGCATTGAGGTCGGTGATCCGACCGTCCAGCGGCAACTGGTCCATTTTGAAGTCCCCGGTGTGGATGACTACACCGGCGTCGGTGGTGATGGCCACTGCGAGCGCGTCCGGAATGGAGTGGTTGACGGCGATGAACTCAAGGCCAAACGGCCCCAACCGCTCGGTCTGACCCTCCTTCACCTCGTAGCTGTACGGCTTGATTCGATGCTCCCGCAGTTTGGCCTCAACCAACGCCAATGTCAGTCGGGAACCGATCAGCGGAATGTCAGGCCGCTCCCGGAGCAGGTACGGCACCCCACCGATGTGGTCCTCGTGGGCGTGGGTCAATACGATCGCCTCAACGTCGGCCAGGCGCGGCCGCAGGTAGTCGAAGTCGGGCAGGATCAGGTCGACCCCGGGCTGGTCGTCCTCGGGGAACAGCACCCCGCAGTCGACCACCAACAGCCGACCATGGATCTCGAAGACTGCCATGTTTCGGCCGATCTCGCCGAGGCCTCCCAGCGGAACAATCCGCAGGTCTCCGTCAGGGAGGTCGTCGGGCAGGGTTAACCCAGGGTGAGGGTGGGCGGCCCCGCTCACGGCGCCGTCCGGACACCGGCCGCACTCAGGTCCAGCACGAGCTGCGCACGCTGATCGTCGTCGGCCGGCAGCAGCGGCATCCGAGGTGGTCCCGCCGGCCGGCCCTGCAGCTCCAGTGCGACCTTGGCCATGCTGACCGCAGGCGCGCGGAAGAGCCCGGTCGCGACCGGATCCATGCCGAAGAACAGGTCGCGAGCCAAGTCGTTGTCACCGGCCCGGAACGCGGCCAGCATGGTGACGAGTCGGTCCGCCACCAGATGCCCAGTGACGCTGACAAAGCCCTTAGCGCCCAGCGACAGCAGTGGCAGGTTCAGGCCATCGTCGCCGGAATACCACCACAAGTCCGTCTGCCGCAGCACCGAAGTCGCGGCAAGCAGGTCTCCTTTGGCGTCCTTGACTGCGACGATCCTCGGGTGTTCCGCAGCGCGCAGCAGGGTCTCCACAGTCAGAGCGAGGCCGGTGCGTCCGGGGATGTCGTACAACATCACCGGCAACTCGGTGGCGTCTGCCACGGCACGGAAATGCGCGAGCGCGCCTTCCTGGGATGGCTTGGAGTAGTAGGGGGTCACGACCAGCAGGCCATCGGCTCCCGCCTCGCTGGCCGCCACGGCCAACTCCACCGAGTGACGGGTGTCGTTCGTCCCGACGCCAGCAATCACCGTCGCCCGGCGCCCGACGGCCGCCACTACAGTTCGCACCAACTCGGCCTTCTCCGAATCGGTCGTGGTGGACGCCTCACCGGTGGTGCCGTTGATGACGAGTCCGTCGTTGCCCAGCGCGACCAGATCCTCGGCGAGGGTGGCGGCACCTAGATGGTCGAGATCGAAATCCTGGGTCATCGGCGTGATCATCGCGGTGAGCACACTGCCTAGTGCCTCGGTCGGGGTCATGACTGCCAGATTACAGGGGCCAACGGTGCGGCCGACGACAGCGACTCGGTCACGGGGCCACCCGGCCGTTCGCCTCGAATGCCGCATGGGTCAGCGGCATTAATGACGCCCACTCATCCTCCATCCGTTCGGCCACCATCTCGATCTCCCGCTGCGGGTAGGACGGAAAACTGCTGTGCTCACGCTTGGTGCGCAGCGAAAGGAAGTTCATCAACGCCCGGGCATTCATCGTCACGTACATCGAGGAGTAGGTCGCCACGGGTAACACGATCCGCGCCACCTCCCGAGCGACACCGGCCGCCAGCATCTCCTGATAGCTGCGATAGGCCTCTTCGCAAGAGCGCTTGGTCGCGGCCACGACCGTTTGGTACTGCTCCTCGCTGCCGTCGACGAACTCGTAGTGACCGGGTTTGCCCTCCTGCACAAGTTTGCGTTCCCGCCCCGGGACGTAGAACACCGGCCGCAACTCGCGATAGCGACCCGACT
>JAUPKM010000090.1 GCA_030837445.1 Actinomycetota bacterium | reverse complement strand
TTGCCGCCCAACGCCCGGACACCGCTCCCTGATCGAAGCCATCTCTTGCCGGTCGCCCTCAGGGCTTCAGCAGCGGTTCCCACCACTGGGTTGGGCCTGCGAGGGGAGGCAAGGCGGCGTGATCCGGCGACGGTTCGATCGCGCCGTGGGCTGGGTGCCGACGGTGTGGCGCAGGCCCGGGGAATTACTAGTAGTAGACCATTGGTCACCGTGGGGTACGTCGGGTTGTGGTTGAAGGTAGTGGAAGACGTCCACTCGACCGCCGGTCTTCGGCGTCACGGACGCGGGATGACGGGGACGTACAGGCTGCGCAGCCGCACCGAGGGACTTCGAAGGGACCGAGCGAATCGACAGGATTGAGCGAATCGACAGGACCCGGGGGCTCGACGAGTCGAGTCCGAACACCGCGCTGAGGGAGCCGGCCGTGGCGCACGAGCTGGCGGTGCTGCAGGGGCTCTCGCCCCTGTACGACGCGGTGATCGACGAGATCGACGGGCGCCGGATCCGGATCGGTGACCACTGGCTCACCGACTGGGCCTCCTGCAACTACCTCGGATTCGATCTCGATCCCGAGATCATCGCCGCGGTCGAGCCGGCGTTGCGGCGCTGGGGGACGCATCCGAGCTGGTCGCGGCTCCTGGGCAGTCCCCGTCCCTACCCGCAGATCGAGGAGCGGCTCACCGAGCTGCTCAGCGCGCCGGACACCCTCGTCCTGCCGACCATCACCCACATCCACCTGACCGTGCTGCCGGCGATCGTCGGCCGGGGCCGGATCTTCCTCGACAGGCGCGCGCACAGGACCCTGTTCGAGGGTTCCCGGGTGGCTGCGGGCCTCGGCGCCACGGTGCACCAGCACCCCGCGAACGACCTCGAGGCCCTGCAGGGCCTTCTGGCCGCAGCCCCCGCCGACGGCCACCCGAGGGTGATCTGCACCGACGGCGTCAACAGCATGACGGGCAACCTGCCGGATCTGCTGGCCCTGGCCGACCTGGCAGACCGGTACGACGCGTTGCTCTACGTCGACGATGCGCACGGCTTCGGGGTGATCGGTGAACGCGCACAGGGCGAGTCGTGCCCGTACGGTCTGCGCGGCAACGGCATCGTCCGGCACACCGGACTGGACTACGACCGGATCATCATGGTCGGCGGGTTCTCCAAGGCCTATTCGTCCCTGTTGGCCTTCCTCGCCCTGCCGACCACACTGAAACAGCGGCTCAAGGTGGCGGCCTTCCCGTACCTGTACTCGGGGCCGTCGCCCGTGGCCTCCCTGGCGACGACGTTGGCGGGGTTCGACGTCAACGCGGCCCGGGGGGAGGCGATCCGTGCGGATCTGCACCGCAAGACCGCGAGGGTGCTCGCCGTGGTCGAACAGCTGGGTCTGTCCTGCCTCAACCGGTCCGGGCTGCCGATCCTGGAGATCCCGGTGTCCGATCCCGACGACCTGCTCGACGTCGGCCGGTACCTGTTCAATCACGGGGTCTACGCGACGATGGCCGCCCATCCGCTGGTCCCCCGCAACGAGGTCGGTTTCCGGATCCAGGTCACTGCGGCGAACACCGACCAGGAGATCGAGGAGCTGTGCCAGGTGTTGCGCGGCCTGGACGGATGGTTCAGGCCGGCCGCAGACCCCTCCGGCCGGGGTCCGGACTGATGGCCCCCGGGACGCCGCTGCCCGGTGACCGTGAGCTCGCTCGGCGCGGGCCGACCGGAACAGAGTGGCTGCCGGACGGCGTCGTGCGCAACGCCGACGTGGACTGGGACCGCTGGCCGGTCGAGGACTACCTGAGCGAGAACTACCGGCACCTGCACCCCAGCGATGCCACGGTGATCGACCACCACAGCGCCTACCTGCGGGGCCTGTACCCGGGCAACACCGCTCGCTCGTTGGAGTTCGGCGCCGGGCCGAACCTGTACCCGCTGTTGCTGCTGGGGGCCTGCAGCCGGGAGATCCACGCGGTCGAGCCGGCCGAATCCAGCGTGGCTTATCTGCGCCAGCAGCTCGAACAGGGGATGGACGCCAGTTGGCGCCCGTTCTACGACCGCTGTCGGAGCGGGAACCCGGCCCTTCCGATGGACCCGGCACCGGTGCTGGCCCGGGTCCGGGTGATCCGGGGCGACGCCCGCGGGGTCCCGCCCGGCGGCTACGACCTGGCCTCGATGCACTTCGTCGCCGAGGCCGCGACCGAGGACCAGGAGGAGTTCCAGGACTTCTGCCGGGCGTTCGTGGCGACCGTGCGGCCCGGCGGCCACCTGGTCGCGGCGTTCATGGAGAACCTCGGCCGCTACCGCCTCGGTGCCGGGCCGCAGTGGCCCCACCACCGGGTGGATGCCGAGGGGGTGCGTGCCGCGTTCGCGCCGCTGACCGAGCAGATGCGGATCGAACGGATCGACGCCGACCCGACCCTGCCCGACTACGGGTACACCGGGATGGTGCTGCTCACCGCCCGGGCCCGCTCGGCGAGCCAGGGGTAGAGCTGGTCGGGTGGGACAGGCTTGCTGAGCAGGAAGCCCTGAACCAGGTCGCAGCCGTGGGCGGACAGCCACTCCTGTTGTTCGGGCGTCTCGAGCCCCTCTGCGACCACCCGCAGGCCCAGACCGTGGGCCATCTCGATGGTGGAGGCGACGATGAGTGCTGTGCGTTCGTCCTCGAGCATCCGGTTGACGAAGCTGCGGTCGACCTTCAAGTACGAGACCGGAAGGTCGTGCAGGTAGGCCAGGCAGGAGTACCCGGTGCCGTAGTCGTCCACGGCGAGGTCGACGCCGAGGGCCCGCAGCTGGAACAGCCGCTCGACGGCCCCAGCACCGCTGTCCACGAGGAGGGACTCGGTGATCTCGATCCGCAACGCGCGGCCGGGCAGGTCCCGCTCGGCCAGGGCCAGCTCGACGATCTGGAGCAGGTTGTCGTCGAGCAGGTCGCTGGCGGACAGGTTGACCGAGACCGACAGCTCCCAGCCGCGGTCACGCAGCCTGCGGGCCTCGTCGAGGGACTGGTCGAGCACGGTCCGGGTGACCGCGGACATCAGACCGGCCTTCTCGGCCAACGGGAGGAACTGATCCGGCCGGACCCGTCCCCGGACGGGATGGGTCCAGCGGACGAGGGCCTCCACACCGGTCGGGGTCAGCTCGGGCAGCTGACAGATCGGCTGGAACTCGACGGTGAGGCCCTGGCCGCCGTAGAGCGCCTCGCGCAGGTCCTCGCCGATCGACAGCCGGTCCCAGGCGTCACCGTCTCTCCCGTCGTCGTAGATCTCGCAGCCGGTGTGGGCCGCCTTGGCCCGGTACATGGCAAGATCGGCCTTGGCCAGGGCATGGCTGATCTGTGTGCCTGCCCCCAGCTCCGTGATCCCGATCGAGGCGGTCAGGTGCAGGGACAGGTCCTTGATCCAGAACGGATCGTCGAGGGCACCGAGCAGGGTCCTGGACAGCTCTGCGGCTTGGGCCGCGCGCAGGCCAGGCACGAACAACGCGAACTCGTCCCCACCGAGCCGGGCGATCATCCCTCCCCCGGGTACGAGGGCTGCGAACCGTTGACTCACCTTGCACAGCAGCTGGTCACCGAGCTGGTGCCCCACCGCGTTGTTGATCTCCTGGAAGCGGTCGAGGTCGGCGAGCACGATGCTGGCCACGAACGGAGCGGTACCGGCGGGCCGCTTCTCGGCCACTTCGAGGACCTCGTAGAACGCCCGGCGGTTGGGCAGCCCGGTGAGGGCGTCGGTGCGGGCCTGCCGACGGGAGTCCGACAGCGCGACGACCTCTCTGACGGTGAGAGCCGTGCGGATCCAGGCTGCGGTGAGAGCGCCCACGGCCAGCACGACCGCGACGGCCATCCCGCCGGGGTGTGTGTGCGCCGTGAGTACTCCGATGGCCAGGAGGGCGAAGGCGCCGGGGACGGCGAACGAAGGGGACTGCGGTTCGAACCGGGCGGCCTCGGGAGCTTCGTCGCTGCGGTCCCGGCCGGCCAGCGCGACCAGCGTGGCAGCGGCGAGGTAACCGAAGTCGACCAGGCTTCCCGGGCGATAGGTCTCGTCCGCCAACTGGACGAGATACCAGGAATCGGCGAACGCATAGGCGAGGAAGCCGGCGCCGAGCAGTAACCAGGTGCGGTCCCGCCAGGCCCCGAGCATGGTGACAGCCCCGACGGCGGTGATGACCAGGGCGAGGTCCAGCACCGGGTAGGCGAAGTTGACGACGATCTCGGCGTCGCTGCTCGTCGTGCCGTCGGCCAGCGACGGGAAGACGAAGGAGGCGAACAGCGAGGCCAGACCGAGCCCGGCCACCAGGCTGTCGAGCCAGATCGCGGCCCCGAAGCCGCGGGACATCCGGGTCCGCACCAGGATCCCGACCGCGATGATCGTGCAGGGGTAGAGCGCGAGCCACAGCCCGTCGGCGACCGACGGATAGGGAGGGTCCCCGGCGGGCAACAGGACGGCGTTGAAGACGAGCGTGCCGGCCGCGTAGCTGGTCAGCCCGGCGCCGATCGACAACCAGGCGGCCCGGTCGCGCCGTCCCCGCAGGCCGCGGGCGAAGCAGCTGACGGCGGCCAGCAGGGGGACCGCGGCGTAGACGCCGACGTCCCACACGGTGGAAGTGTCCGGACCCGCCCGAAACCCGGGGACGAGCGAGAACAGATAGGCGACGGACGCAATCACGGTGGCCGTCCGTGCGATCCGTTGCACCGACATACGCCCTTCTGCCCTTCGCTCGGCTTGTCCGAGGTATCGCCACCAGGGCGGACGACCTTGAGGGGACGGTGCGGGAGCCGGTGCCGGTAGGAGGGGACTGAACAAACCCGGTGGCCTGGGTCTGGATCTGCGGGACACGCAGGACGTGGCCGGGAGTTCTTGGGCTACAGCCAGGCCAGGTTGTGGTGGTTCCAGCGTCGACCGATCGTCCGGCCGGTAAGGGCGGGGTCGGCGAGTTGACAGACGCCGTCGAGCAGGTCGGAGAACTGTTGCGGGAGGCGGTCGGTGAGGTCGCGGCGTTGGGCCCAGCTGCGGTAGCGGGTCTGGGCGAGCTCGGGGTAGCCGAGGAGTGCTTGCGACAGCCGGGAGAGGGGGACGACGCGGTGGTTGGCGACCATCGTGAGGGCTGCTGCGAGGTCGGTGCCGTCGACGTCCTGCTGTGCGCGCAGGAGGTAGACGTCGGCGAAGTCGCGCCAGCGGGTGTTCGCGGTCCCTCGCTGGAGAGCTGTGACGACTTTTTCCGCGTAGATGGTGGGCAGGGGGTAGCCGAGCAGTTCTACGTGTCCGCCGAGCAGGCCAGGGACGGTGACGGGTCCGGGCGGGGGCCAAACCGGGTCCCCGACGTTGACGTCCACGTGGAAGGCCAATCGGACTCGGCCGAGGGTCGCCGTCATGCTGACGCGGATTCCGGAGTACTCGTCCTCGTCGCGGATGACGTGTGCCGTCGCGGACCGGGGGTCGAAGACGAGTCCGTCGTCACCGGGCAGCGCGGCGATGTCCCGGATCGCGGCGAGGACGATGTCGGACTCGGCGTGCAGGTTCGTGGCGAGCAGATCGACGTCACGGGTCGGGCGTCGGGTTCCGTACGCGGCGAGCAGGGCGCCGCCCTTGAGGACCAGGTTCGGACTGTGGCTGCTAGTGGCCAGGCGCCCGAGGAAGCCTTCGAGAAGGTAGAGGTCGAGCAGTTCTGCGACGTTGCGGCCCTGTGCCTTGGACAGTGCTCGCAGGTCGAGGAAGGCCGCTCCGGCGGTGGTGTCTCGGTTCGGGTTCGCCATCCAGGGTTCCTGTTCTCGCGAAGTTGCCATGCTGCTGTCGTGAAGATCGCTGGGCGGGCTCGCAGTCTTGTGCTGCAACGGATCAGAGCAGGATCTCCAAGGCGTTACGGAGCGAGGTCTGGGTCCGCGGCCAATGCCGGCACAGTGACAGGAGGTGGGCGGGCTGGTGTGCGGGGGTACGCAACCACCGCCGCAGGGCTTCGGTAGCCAGGTCGAACCCCGTGGTGCCCCGGGTACGGAAGGCATCGATGATACTGCGTTCGGCGCTGTACAGACCGATCGTCAAGGTGTCGGCCACGGCTAGGGCCTGTCGACCGACGGCGAAGGTGTCTTCGGCGAAGCGGTGCCACGTAACCCGGGTGGCTACGGCCGGGGACCAACGGTTGCGGGGCAGCGCGAGGTCGACCGCGGCAGGGATCTCGTCGCTGAGCCCGTGCCGGGCCAGTGCGCTCGCCAAGCAGATCGTCGCCGCCGGGACGCGAACCGCGATCTCGACCAGGTCGGTGTCGACCGTGTCCACGTACTCGCTGCGCAGGAACACTCCCCGGCCAAGGCGTTCAAGATTGCCATCACGGACCAAGCGGTCGAGCAGGCTGCGGGTCAGGCCAGCCTTCACAGCGGTTGCTGTGCTGAACGCCGACGCCAGGCCGAGACGGTCCAGATCCACCGTCGTCAACGGTCGAGCCATCGGGTCACCAGCCCTTCCCGCGTTATCGGCGTAATCCTGACTGCGAAGCAGGTCGTGGCTAGGGTACAGCAGGAAACGCTGGCTTTGTCGTTTGCGACGGGGACCGAGGGTGGTTGCTGCGGTCCGGATGATCATGGCGTCAGGCCTGGATCGACGCGAGTGAGGTGGATCGTGCTGAGATGTTCGGAAGGGTCGATCGACGGCCGAGCCGACGGAGGGTCTTCCTGTTGGCACGGGTGGACCTGGTGATCGGCGGTGGGTGAAGGTTCGGGACCGTGGCGTCACTACGGGGTGGGGTGGGACAAGGCGAGTTGGCAACAGCTTCTCTCCCCCGGCGCGGTTCACCCCGCGCCGGAGGTACTGGCCTGCGCCATCCGGCTACGGCCCGAGGACCCCGGGAGAGGATCCGGGACACCGGGACCAGATGATCGAGGTCATGGGCTGGGAACCCATGACCAGACACCACCCCCCCCATGGCACACCGCCCGAGGAGCTCCAGGGGCGCCCACACGTGCGTCGGCGGGGTGACTGACGGACTCTGTTAGGAACTCTCAGGGCCTTGGTCATGTTGACCTGGCCCCGGAGCGCACCGATACTGGTGGTGCAGCCGTTCCCTTCGGGGGACCAGCCGCAGTGCCTTAGGCCCCGCTTGTGAGCGGGGCCTTCGTGCGTTTACGGGCGGCTGATCATCTGGTGCCGAACACGTCCTTGGACGTGGCTCCACAGTCGGTCTATGGCTTGGGCCTGTTTCGCATGGGTCTCGGTGATCGTGGTGCGTCGCCGGTGGAGGAAAGTGACCAGATCCGCAGCCTGGATGAGCCGGGAGTGGCGGGAAGGGGCGAAGTGCAGGGTGTCCAGGATGTTCGGTAGATGGGAGCTGCGATACCCGGGGGTTCCGGAGATCCGGAAGCCGTGCAGGTCGGTTCGGTGGCGGTCCGGACCCGTGTCTGGGCCATGGACCTCTGTCCCGCGAGAGCGCAGGTCGGAGTCGGCCGCTGCCTACTCGCCGACGGCGAACGCCTGTGCCGAACCAGAACCAAATTCAGGGTTCTTAAGCGGTACAGGGTGAACATGCCCGACAGCGACAGCGACAGGTACGGACGTAGTTCTCGGCACCCACCGTCCCCATCGAGGTCGTTCAGATGATCCTCGGACACTTCTCCCCCACTGTGACGAGGAACATCTACCGTCACTTGATGCGGGCCACCGCCGTCGAACAAACCGATGTCGCAGCCCAGCTCCAGGATCAACACCGCCCCTGGCAATATGCCCGGGGAAGGAGGAACTGCACGCCGACGAGAGCCGACGAAAAGGCCCCTGATCTGCGTTCGCGCAGTTCAGGGGCTTGATGATGTCCTGGGAAACGGTGGCCAGGGGCGGGGTCGAACCGGCGACCTTCCGATTTTCAGACCAGAGGTCCGGTGTCGAGGGGATCGTGGGGCCTCAAGGAGAGGTGCGCTCGTGCGCGTTCGCGGAGGGCGGGGTCGGTGCTGAGGGCGGCGTCGGCGAGGAGGTGGATGCTCCAGTAGAGGTTGATACGGCCTTCGGCTTCCGCGTTCGGCTGGTGGGCGAGGTGGAGGGTGGCGGTGGGGTGGGGGAGGTCGAGTCGGACGGCGAGGCGGGCGAGGTCGGACAGTGGGTCGCCGAAGGCGGCGAGTTCCCAGTCGAGCAGGAGGCTGCTGCTGTTGGGCGGGTGGACGAGGTGGCCCGGCCGGAGGTCGTGGTGCAGCAGTCTGGGCTCGATCTTCCTGTCTGTGGCGTCGAGTTCGCGGTGGAGGTTCGCTGCGGTCGGGGCGAGGTCGGGGGAGGCGGCGGCGTAGGTGTCGAGCCGGTCGTGGAGGTAGTGGCGCCAGGTGCGGTGGCGCTGGGCTCCGGCGAGTCGTCCGGCGTAGGGGCCGGGGATGCGGTGGATTGCGGCCAGGGCTCCGGCGATTTCCGGGAGGAGCTGGTCGGCGGGGACTGGTTCGGCGGGGATCGCGCTCTGGGCGGTCCACGCCGGCCGTGCTGCCGGGTACCCGGCGCCCAGGAGCCTGGGGGCCGGGGCCTGGTGCTGGGCGAGGAGGGTGAGGGCGGCGGCCTCGTTGGCGGCGCGGGCCGGATCACCGTAGTGCTTGAGCACGTACGGCCTCGGGTCGTGGACGTGCCAGACGCGGTTGGCCTGTCCGGTGGTGATCTCCTGGGCGCCGTCCGGGACCCGGCCGTCTATGGTTGCCACGGGTTTTCAGGCGACGTCGCCGAGGTAGCCGGGTGAGGGCTGCCCGAGGGCGAGGGCGGCGATCGGGTGCCGCAGTGAGTGGGGTAGCAGGTTCAGCCCCGGCACTTTCTCCAGTTCCACCCATTCCAGGCCGGTCTGTGCGTCGTCGTGGGCGTGTCCCCCGAGGCGGCTGGGGTCGCCTTGGGGGGAGCAGTGGAAGACCGCTTCGAGGCGGTGGGTGCCGGCTTCGGTGTCGGCGTGTTCGTGGTTGGCGCCGATGTACTCGCGCAGCCACAACATCTTCTCCACGGTGACGGTCAAGCCCGTCTCCTCGTGGACTTCGCGGCGGGTGGTTTCGTCGAGCGGCTCGCCGGGGTGTTGACCGCCGCCAGGCAGGAAGTAGCAGTCCTGGCCTTCCCAGTGGGCCCGCTGGAGCAGGACACGGCCGTCGTGGACGATGACGGCCTTGGCAGAGGTGCGGATGGTCGGGATGAGGGGCTCTGCCACGGTGGGCTCCAACTCTGCGGTGCCGGTCGGCGGACGAATGGTCAGCGTTCAGTCTTGCCGAAACCCCCACGGCGTCCGGTGGCCTTCGCCCAGATCAGCCGCCAAGGGCCGACCAGCCGGATGAACGGCTGGAACGGGCTGACCGCGATCAGGGCGGCCGGGTGCCGGGGGGTGGTCCGGGGCAGGGGGCCAAGGGATGGCGGCGGGGTGACAGTGGAGTGCAGGACGGGCGCCAAGGCCAGCAGCCGGGCGGTGATGACCGGGCCGTGCAGCAGCACCCCGGCCACCGCGACGGCGCTCCATACCGACCCGGCCCACCACGCGGACAGGACGGCGCCGGCGAGCAGCGGGGCGCCGATCAGCCAGGCGGCCTCATCCGCCCATTCCCGCGCCACCAAGATGGCTCGGGCCGGACGGTTGATGGCAGCGGGCAGTTGGGCGACGGCTGCCGCGTGGCGATCGGGGCGGGCGGAGGTGAGGAAAGCGAGGGCGTGCAGGTTGGTCAGTCCGGACGGTTCGGTGTAGGGCTCGTCCAGGACGGCGACGGTGGAGGCGGTGAGATCGGCGCCGAGAAGGGAGAGTCGGTGCCCGGTGCCGAGGTCTTCCATTGGTTCGGGGAAGCCGCCGAGGGCGCGGACGGCGGGAAGGTGGACGGCCATGCCGCAGCCCACGGCGTACACCATCGGCCGCAGCCACAGGCGTACGGCTTCGGGCAGCCGGGAGGTGGTCAGGAAGCGGTGCAGTCGGATGCGGGCGAGTTCGATGCCGAGCGAGCGCCGCATCTGGTAGGCCCATTCTCCGGCCAGCAGCAGTCCGAGGGGGCCGGTGGGGAAGGGGCGGCGGGCCAGCAGGGGGAGTCGCTGCTGCTGGATCAAGGCGGGGTTTCTGCCGGTGTGGTTCTGGTGGGTGGTGGCTGCGGCGGCGAAGGCCTGGAGGGTGCGGCGGTCTGGGACTGCGTCGGCGTCGTAGACGATCGTGTAGGTGTTGTGGGCGTGTTCGTCCTCGTTCCAGCCGAGTGGGCCGAGGATCTTGGTGAGGTGGCTGAGGGCGTAGTTGAGTTGTCCGGCCTTGCGTCCGCCGGTGTCGGGTTGGTGCAGGTGCACCAGTGGTAGAGGACCGGCAGGCCCTTTGGTGGCGAGGGACGCGACGATGTCTGCGGTGGTCGGTTGGGTGTCGAAGAGTTCGGTCAGCACGTGGAGCCGGTCTGTGGGCGGGGTGGCGTTGACCGTCTCAGCGGTCTCACCGCAGTGGGTAGCCGGGAACAGTCCCCGTAGTTGCCCAGCGGCAAGCGGTGAAGCGGTCAGGAGATCGGCGAGCCGGGCCCGGTGGCGGGTGCGGGTGGAGGTTTCGCGTTCGGTGGTGATGACCACGATGGTGGCCCGCTCGCGCGGGTAGTCCAGTGCGGTGAATGTGGCTATGGTCTGTGCGGCGATGGCCTGTTCGCGCAGCATCGGCAGCAGCACCACCAGCCACGGCGCCGGATCTGGTTCGGTGGGCGTTCGGAGGGCGGAGGTCCGAAGCCAGCGTGCGCACTCCTCCACCGCGGTGAGGGCCCACAGGGCGCGGAGCAGCAGCAGTGTCAGCAGCATGGGCACGGCCGTGTGGAGCCATACCGCGTCAGCGGTTTTCACCGCTGTTCCAGCAGTCGGTACACGGCGCGCATCCGGTCGGCGATCAGGGGCCAGGCGAAGAGTTCTGCGCGTTCGCGGGCGAGGGTCCGCCGTGCCGTCTGCGCCGTGGTGCCGGTTTCGGCGAGGATCTTCTCGACTGCCTCGGTCGCTGCGTCGGCGTCGCCGGGTGGGGTGAGTTGGGCGGCCTGGCTGGTGCCCGTGTAGTGGCGGATGCCGCCGACGTCGGTGACGGCCGCTGGGGTGCCGCAGGCCAGGGCCTCCAGCAGTGCGTTGTTGGCGGTGGCGTCTTCAAGTGGCAGCAGCATCACGGCGGCCCGCCGGTACAGGCCGATCAGGGTCTGCTCGCTGACACCTTCCAGGATGCTGGCGGTCCGGTGCCAGGGCCGGGTGCTGGCCTGCCGGGTGACGACGATCAGCTCGATGGTGTTGCCATAGCGGTGGTGAAGCTGCTCGTGCACCGTGTCGAGGACCGTCCAGTTTCGCAGCCACCAGCCGACCGTCAGAACCAGCGGCCGGTCGGTGGTGGGCTGTCCCGCAGGGGTGAAGGCGGTGGTGTCGATGCCGTGCGGTATTAGATGGACGCGTTCGGCGGGCACCAGGTCGGTGAAGAAGGACTGCTGGTGGGTGTCGAGGACGACGATGTGGGCGGCGGTCGGCGCCAGCTCTCGCCACGTGTCGGGCGGCAGAAGTTGCTTGAGGCGGGCGGGCGGCTGGTGGTAGGTCACGGCGGTCGGGCCGGGGCGGCGGCGGGAGAACCAGTACTGCTCGTCTCCGTAGAGCACGTGGGCCGCTTCGCGGGAGGCCAGCAGGCGTAGGTCGGCGGCGAGGTGCTCGGCCGGGTAGAACGGCAGTGGGCAGTGCCGGGCGAGCACGCGGTGGGTCAGACGGGCGACCCGTGCCGCGAGCGGGCCGCCGGGGCCGGTGACGGGGCGGACTTCGGGGAGATGGTCCAGGAGGCGGTCGTAGCCGCCGTGGGTGGTGTGCCAGGGGACGCGGACGGCTGAGGCGAGCACGGCGTCAGGCCTCCTTGGGGGCGAGAAGACCGAGGGACCGCAGGCGGGGTGTGACGGCCGCGGGATGGTCGAGGTGGATGACGGGCAGGTCACCGGCCTGCTGGGAATGGAGGTGGTGTGCCCAACGGTGGCGGTGCCGATGGTGGTGGGTCGGGCCCCACCACAGGATCGAGTCGCGGGCGAGCAGGTGGGAGAAGGTCTCCCGGTTTCCGGCGAACAGCTCCTGCCGGGTGCGGGCCCGTCGTAGGGAGCGACGGATCAGCCGGGGCAGACAGACCCGCAGCGGCAGGTCGAGCCAGAGGGCGAGTTCGGCGCGGGACAGCAGGATGTTGCCGGCCTCGCCGCCGTAGTTGCCGTCCGCGATCCAGGTGTCGCTGGCCAGGGCTTCGCACAGGCGGGTGTGGAAGAGGTCGGCGGGGACGGGGGTCCAGGCCGGTCCCCAGAACAGCCCGTCCAGGTCGAGGTGGGGCAGGCCGGTGTGGGCGGCGACGGCGAGGGCGAGGGCGGACTTGCCGGAGGCCACCGGTCCGACCAGCGCGATGCGCTTGGGGGTCATGTGAGCCTCCGGACGACGGCGTCGGCGATCCGCTCCAGCAGGTGCGGGGTGTGTACCCCGGCCGTCACCGTCATCACCGGGGCCCTGGCGACCATGGCGTCCCTGACGTCGGAGGCCTGGCGGGCCAGTTCTGTCGGGGGACGTAGGCGGTCGGCCAACCACGGGTGGAGCCAGTCCTCGTCGTCGGGGGTGCAGCACACTGCGGTGAGGGCGTCGCGGGCGGCGGCCGGTGGGGGGAAGGCGATAGCCATCTCCCGGTCGTCGTCACAAAGCTGGGGAAGGACGATGAGCCGCAGAGGGGCGGTCTCCCGGACACGGGCGGTGAAGGCCTGGGCGAAGTCCTGCGGGGTGCACGCGGCTTTGTGGGCTGTGCCGAAGTCGGCCGGCAGGGTGCTGTGCGGTGGCAGGCCGCTTCTCGGAGGGAGGGCGGAGAGGGTGCCGGCGGCGATCCGGACCGTGATCGGAACTCCGACCAGGTGTGCGGCCTGTTCGGTGACCACCACGCGGTCGGAGCCGATGAGGTCGGCCCGGTGATGGGCGGCCAGCGCGGTCAGCACGGTGGTCTTGCCCGCCCCCGAGGCCCCGGCGATCAGCACCCCGTGGCCGTCAACGGCGGCTGCCGCCGCGTGAAACGCGCTCCAGCCGCGGTGCTCGGCACAGCGCAGGACGACCTCGCGGATCACCCGCAGGACATACCGCTCGCCGCGGCCGGTCCCCGGATGCAGCAGGATGTGCAGTCGGCCCGTCGCGTCCTTGGCGTACAGGTGGTCTTCGGGCAGGTGGGATCCGGTCTCGGGCCGCCACCAGGAGACGCGGCCGGTCCGGGAGAACCGGTACGGATCGCCGCGGAACGGCATCACCCGCGCTGACCGTGCCCCCTCCAGATGGGCCAGGCGGTCGCGGAAGAGGTCTTCGCTGTGGTGAACGCGGATAGGCGTGAGCTGCCCGCACAACGGGGCTGGGTCCGTCTCGGGGACAAAATTGGCCAGGTGGACGCCCTGGTCGATGCGGAACGTGACGTCGGTGTCGATGAGGAAGCGGTGACCGGCAAACGCGATCGCCGCGTTGCTGCTGCGGTTGTTCATACCCGGCCACCCGCGACCGCGACGGCAGCGGGCGCCGTGGCGGGGAGTTCCTCGGCGGTGCCGTTCACCAGACGGCGGGCGATGTCGAGGCCCATCTTCACCGCGTGGTCCATGTTGCCGATCTCGTACCGCCAAGTCCCGAAGCGGCCCCGCGGGTAGATCCCGCGGGTCTCCAGCCACGGCACCACTTCTGCCAGGGCCGCGTCCCGGTCCAGGGTGGGAACCGGGTAGGCGTACTCGATCAGCTCAGTGTGAGCGCTGGCCAGCGGCGCATGCTCGCTCACCAGACCGTGGCACCGCACGGACCGGTCGCACGCGCTGATCAAACGGCTGCAGCTCAGGTGGGTCCGCGGGAACATGGAGGTCTCGGTCATCCATGCGCTGAACGTGTCCGTGTCGGCGCCGGGAACGTTGGCGGGCGCATACTTGCTGAAGTTCGTCGCCCGGTAGAACGGCACGTTTTTTTGCGGGAAGTACAGCCAGGACCGCTCGTCGGTGGTGGGCGCCCGGTAGCCCAGGCCGACCACGGCCACCGTGGTGTGCCGCAGGCGCCCGGCCGACGCCCGCACGCTACTGGGGACACCCGCCGTCATGGTGGTAAGCCGGTTCAACGGGCCGGTGGCCACCAGATAGTCGAAGCCGATACGTTCGCCGCTGGCAAGCGTCACGGTCCGGGCCTCGGGGTCCACCGCGACGACGCGGGCACCGGTCCGCAGATCACCCTCGAGACGGGTGGCCAGCCGACGCCAAATCTCCCCGGTACCGCCGCCGGAGGGGCAGACGAAGGTGGAGTTGGGGCCCCAGCATCGTGCGGGCGGGGCAGTGCCCGAGAAGGCCGTCAGGATCTCGTCGGGGTTGACCGGGGCGACGCGTTCTGCCACCCAGGAGGAGCCCATCTGCTCAGGGGGCATCACCCACACCTTGGTGTTGTACGGGCCGAAGAACCGCTCCACCAGACCCGATCCATACATCCCGTGCAACCAGGTGGCAAAGTCCGCGTCGGCGGGCAGCCTCTGTTCGCGTCGCCGGCAGGCAACATCGAGCAGATCGTGCACGCAGGCCTCGGCGTCCTCGGCAGGCAGGTCCTGGAGGTGCTGCTGGAAAGGGTAGGGCACCCACCGGTCGCGGAAGCGGACGTAGGAGGACCGGTCGTGATGCAACAGCTCGCCGGGAGCGAACAGCTCGGCCAGCAGTCGGTCGAACTCGCCGAAGTGGGAGAAGACCACGTGCCCGCCCAGGTCCCAAGTGAACCCGGCCGGGTCCACCACCGAGGCGGCGAGGCCACCGGCCACCGGGGCGGCCTCCAGCAATGTCCAGCCGCGGTAACCGAGCCTCGTCAGTTCATCCGCGCAGGCCAGGCCGCACGGCCCGGCCCCAAGAATGACGATTTTGCCGAAGCGTAACGTGTGCGGTCTGCGGGGCATGATGCCTCCTTCGGCTCGGCGGTGCGCCTCCACCGGTTGAGACCGCCATCGGCCGGTGCCCCTCACAGCAGGGCAGTTGCCGCGCGTCGGCGGGGACACTGGCGGCGGTGGCGTCCTGGGAACAACCCCACCAGGACGGACCGCGCCTTTCCAGGGCGAACAGTGCGCAAGACTGGTGCACCAAAGAGGCACCACCCCCCGTTGAAGGAGCCGGACATGGCCCGACGACACCACCTCGCCCAACACCGCCAGTCCGTCGGCCTCACCCAG
>JAUPKM010000597.1 GCA_030837445.1 Actinomycetota bacterium | reverse complement strand
GTCCTCAAAGCCGCCGGCACTCCGGGCCGGGCGCTGCGGACCGGACTCTACGCGTACCTGATTTTTCTGGTGGCCGCCAGCGTGCTCAACGCCATGCTGCTACTTCGTTCCCTGCTCGACGACACTGAGGAGTCCGGCAAGATTCTGCTGTTCGCAGGGTTCGGGGTGCTATTCATCAACGTGCTCAGTTTCGCTTTGGTCTACTGGCAACTAGACGGCGGCGGACCGAAGGCGCGACGCAGCAAACCGCTGGGCCGACCTGACTTCCTATTCCCTCAACAGGACAAATACCCGGAATGGCAGCCGACTCTGCCTGACTACTTGTTCACCGCCTATACGAACATCATCGCCTTCAGCCCGACGGACACGATGCCGCTGACCCACCGGGTCAAGTTCCTGTTCACCGTGCAGTCGAGCGTGTCGCTGCTGACGATTCTGGTGACCGTGAGCCGCGCCATCAACCTGATCAACTGACCGGGTGAGGCGACCGCGGCGGGTCAAGCCGCGCGGACGCTCCAGTCGGCGACGAGGGCCGCGAACCTCGACGGATCGTGCCGGTGCGGTTCATGTCCGGCTCCCGCGAAGACCACCAGTTCGCTGTTCGCAAGCAGGTCATGGGCCTGACTGCCGTGGGTCATCGGAATAATTGGATCCCGCTCACCCCACACAATCAGCACCGGTCGATCGCCCGACACGTGCAACTTCTCCAGGGCTGACACGCGCTGACCCGAGAAATCCACAACGGCTCGCAATGTCGCAAGGAAGGAGTTTCGCTGGCCCGGCTCCGATAGCCGCGACATTCGCGCCACTGCCGCTTCGGACAGGATCTGCGGGCGGGCCCCGACACGATTCAACTGTTGTCCGACACCGGACGCCCACCGCACGGTGCTGTCGTTGATGGCGACCCGCATGACAACGCCGGCGCCAGGCAGGGTGGCCGCCCGCAACGCGAAGTTCGCCTCGGTGCCCAGTCCACCACTGGCAACCAAGACCAGCCCTGCACACCTGTGCGGGAACTGGTAGCTGAACTGCAACGCAATTCCACCGCCCAGCGAGTGCCCCACGAGAATCGCCCGTGGAACGTCGAGGTGGTCCATCAAATCCCGAAGAGTACTGGCCAGCGCGCCGAGCGAGTAGTCGCCTGACTCCTTGCTGGACCGGCCATGCCCAGGTAGATCGAGCACAATCACTCGAGTCCCGGATTGGGCCAGTTCCGCTGCCGCAGGCTCCCAACTGTCGGCCGTCGAACCGACGCCGTGCAGGAGCAGCAGCGGTACGCCGCCGCCCGGGTAGTCGCGGAAGGCCACCTGCCGGCCGTGGATGGTGACGGTCTCTTCACGCCCTGCCGTGGCTGTCATGACGGAGCCAGACAACGGGTCCTCCTTTGGACGATTGGCCAAGATGATGCAACCTACTGAGCCGTAACCTACGCTACCGTAACCTCTGGTCTGGCTGGACTATTCCCTGCGCGGGCGCTGCTCCGGATGCGGCCTCGGCAATCGGGGCAGGTAGCTAGCCACTCCGCGGAGCCCGGATCAGAATGGAGGTATGAGTCAGGAAACGGCGAGCACCGGCCAGACGGGTGCCTACGAGTCGAAGGGAAGCTACCGGACCAACATGACGGCCCTTGGAGTGCGCGCAGGGGTCTTGCGGGCGACATCGGGCGGGCCTCACGACAGGCTAACGTTCACCGCGGACGACGGAGAGGTCCTGCTGGATGCCCCCATCAGTGAACTTCACAGCGTCGGACTGGCCGAGATGAACGGCACCCTGGAAGTGTGGCAAGCCAGTCAGCGACATCGAATTTCACTGGCGCCCGGAGGTGTCCTGGCCGGCAACATCGTCGGAGAATTTGCCCCCACGAGTATCGCCATGCAGTGGCGCGATTACCTGCTGCCGCTGGTCGGGGAACCCCCCGCGGGAGTCAAGGTCAAGAAGCCCCTGAGCCGGGCGGCGAACATCTGGCTCGCAATTGGTATCAGCTTGGTCATCCTGATCGTTGTCCTGGCGGCCGTCTTTCTGCTGGGCTGAGGTTGCCGCCACGGTTATCGTCGGCTGGCATTGGCGATGGCCGCACTAACCCCCCTGGCGGCTCGACCGAGGGCCGCCACGGGTCGGCCGTTGAGTACGTCGAGGAGCCCATCGAGTTCGGCCCAGGTGACCCGGCCACCCCCGAATTGCGCGATGGAGCGCAACGGTGCCTCATCGACGGCCCGCACCATCTTCTTCGCCAGCACGTCATCGCCGCCCGCAACCTTGCTGAGCCCTGGGGTCAGCCCCCGGTAAAGCACACGCCGGAGGATCCGGCCGACGGTGGAACCTTGGAGGTCACCTACTTGGCTTGTGCGTGTGAACGGTCGGCGGTTCGGTGCCGTCGGGATCGGGCGACCCAACATCGCCGCAAACGCCGCATCCCCGTGGGCCACAAGACCGGGCGGCGCCAACGATGGCGCGGGTGCCCGATCGGAGTCAACCGACACCACTGCCGTACCCCGGATATCGCGGGACGATGCGCCGACACGGATCTCGAAGTCGCCTGCCTCAACAAGCCATCCGGCCGCCCCTACGTCGTAACTGGCGAACGCCCGCTGGTTGAGGGGTAAGACGACTTCACGACTTTCGCCTGGGTCGAGCCACACCTTCGAGAACGCCCGAAGTTCCTGCTCGGGTCGATGGACGGACGCCTCGAGATCGTGGACATAGACCTGTACAACCTCCGCACCACGTCGGCGGCCAGAGTTGCTTACGGTGACCCGGACTTCGGTGGGTGTTGCACTGACCGAACCGAATTCGAAGGTTGTGTAGGAGAGCCCGTGGCCGAACGGGAACAGCACTGGGGTGCCCGCCGAGTCGTAGTAGCGGTAGCCGACGTAGATGCCCTCCCGGTACTCAACCTGCCGCGGTGCCCCTGGGAAGTAGGGATCGCTGGGCACGTCTGCGGCTGCGCGGGGGAAGGTCTCTGCGAGCCGACCGGCCGGTTCCGCATCCCCGAAAAGGACATCGACAAGGGCCGCTCCACCAGCCTGGCCCGAGAGGTAACCCTCCACAATCGCGGCCGGGCGGTCTACCCACGGAATGGCAACCGGGGAGCCATTGGACAGCACCACGACGGTGTTGGGATTGGCCGCCGTTACAGACTCGACCAGTCGGTCGTGCTGCAGCGGCAGTCCGAGGTGCGTCCGGTCGAAACCTTCGGATTCGTATGATCCAGGAAGCCCGATCATCAGCAGCACGACATCGGTGCTGGCCGCGGCTTCGACGGCCTCCGACAGCAATTGATCGTCTGGAACGGAAGTCACAGGGTCGTAGCCGGCCGCGTAACTGACCTGCACATCTGCCCGACTCAGCAACGCGTCCATGGTCGTTTCCACCCTGGTCGGATTCACCAGCGAGCTACCTGCCCCCTGGAACCGGGGTTGCTTGGCAAAGGCGCCGATGACCGCAACGGAACACGGCGAGGCAAGCGGCAGCAGTCCGTTGTTCGTCAGCAGCACGGTGCAATCCGCTGCCACCCGGCGCGCGAGGTCATGGTGGGCGTAGGCCGGGGCAGGTGCGTCCTGTCGCGGCGGCGCCGCCGCGGACCTCCGGGCGAGGTCCACAACCCGGCGGACGCACGCGTCCAATTCGGTCGCGGACAGTACCCCGGAGTGAATGGCTGTGGCGACTGCCGCGTCGGACAGTCCTCCGTTGCCGGGCATCTCAAGGTCCAGGCCCGCAAGCAGGCCCGCGACCCGATCATTGGTGCCGCCCCAATCACTCATCACCAGGCCGGTGAAACCCCACTCTTCCCGCAGAATCCCTGTCAGCAGCGCGGCGTTCTCGCAGCAGTACTCACCATTGAGTTGGTTGTAGGCCGCCATCACCGTCCAGGGCTTCGCTTCCTTGATGGCAATCTCGAATCCGGTCAGGTAGATCTCTCGCAGCGCGCGAGCATCCACGACAGCGTCGACCACCAGCCGATTCGTCTCCTGATTGTTTGCCGCAAAGTGCTTCAGACAGGCGCCGACGCCGACCGACTGGATTCCGCGCACCATCGCCGCAGCGAGCTTCCCGGAGAGCAACGGATCCTCCGACAGGTATTCGAAGTTGCGCCCACAATAGGGGTGTCGCTTGATGTTCAGGCCTGGACCGAGCACCACCGCGACTTGTTCGGATCGCGCCTCGGCGCCGACGGCCGCCCCTACGGCGAACAGCAAATCCGGATCCCAGGAGGAGGCCAGCGTCACGGCGGTCGGGAAGCACGTGGCGGGGCGACTCCCGCCGACGCCAAGGTGGTCACCACTGACCTCCTGTTTGCGCAACCCGTGCGGGCCGTCTGACAACATCACCGACTGCACGCCGTGGGTCAACCCGGGGACTGCCACAGCCTCGGTCCGCCAGACATCCCGACCCGATACCAGCCGGACTTTGTCGGCCAACGAGAGTCCGGCCACGATCTGTTCGGTCGTCGGCTCCATGCCAGCGACCATATCCACGGAGGCGCGCCTTGGCACGACGTCAGCCGACGAGAAGGTCCTCTCAAATGTCTCCAGCGACGTCGTCGCTGCTACGGCGCTGCATACCCTGCGCGCCCCGGTCACACGGACGTGCCACGAACGCGGTGCTCGGACGTTGCGCACAGACACGTTGCGCTGGGGGGTGTGATTGTCGTAGCGTCGTGGTACTGTACAGGTGTTCGAGTAAATAGTGGTTTGTGGAGATGGTCTCGGCCCGGTTGTTGGTGGGCTGGTGGTGGCGGGTGTGGCTCGAATGCCCCTGTCCGTTGACTATCTCGAGAGGTGTTGCGCGCCGTGTCCACCGCTGCGGAGTCCCCGCCCACGGAATCACCGCCCACGGAATCCCCACCACCGCAGTCGCCGCCCCAAGACTCGTCGCCCCCAGAGTCACCGGCCGGCGCGCAGCGCCCTGCTGACGGTGCCGAGCGTCCGGCTGAGGGTGCCCGGTCGGGTGCCGAGGATGGTTGGGCCGTTCCTGGTGTGAGCGGGCAGACGTCCCGTGGCCGTGGATCGTCCGCTTCTGATCGTGGCCGTGACCGTGGTCGTCGGTCTTCGCGTGGTCGTGACCGTGGCCGTGGCCGGTCGGAGGATGAC
>JAUPKM010000596.1 GCA_030837445.1 Actinomycetota bacterium | reverse complement strand
TGGCCGCTGGGGACGGAGCGGCTGAAGCGTCCGTCACCGGCGACTTGCCACCCTCGACTGACGGCGTCCAGCGGGTTCGGGTATCGGTTGTTGCGCCCTACGATGTCGTGATCGGCAGCGGGCTGCTCGTCGACATTGTGGCAGCCGTTCCCGCTGACTCTGAGCGGCTCGCGCTGATCCACCCGCCGACACTGCGAACGACCGCCGAGGCGGTGCGCGATGCGATCGCCGACGCCGGCTGCACCGTCGCCCTACTTGAGGTGCCCGATGGCGAAGACGCCAAGACGGCGGCCGTTGCCGAGTTCTGCTGGGGTGCCCTCGGCCAGGCAGGGTTCACTCGCACGGACGCGGTGCTGGGCCTCGGCGGAGGGGCCGTCACCGACCTCGCCGGCTTCGTGGCCGCGACCTGGTTGCGGGGGGTTCGGGTAATCCAGGTACCGACAACTCTGCTGGCGATGGTTGACGCAGCCGTTGGTGGCAAGACGGGCATCAACACGGGGGAGGGCAAGAACCTGGTGGGGGCGATTCACTCGCCGGTCGCCGTTATCTGCGATCTGGCCACGCTCGACAGCGTGCCGGTCAACGACTACGTCAGTGGCCTTGCCGAAGTCATCAAGTGCGGGTTCATCGCGGACCCCGTCATCCTCGACCTTGTCGCCGCCGACCCCGAGGCGGCTCGGACGCCTGCGGGCACCCACACCTCCGAGCTGATCCGACGGTCGGTGGCGGTGAAGGCCGCAGTGGTGGCTGAGGACATCGGTGAGGACCCGGCCGGGCTCGGCCAACGGCAGGTCAGCCGCGAAGTGCTCAATTACGGCCACACCTTCGCTCACGCCATCGAGCGGGTCGAGCGCTACCGCTGGCGGCACGGCGCTGCCGTTTCGGTGGGGATGGTCTATGCGGCCGAACTGTCGCGGCTCGCGGGGCGTCTCGTCGACGCTGACGTCGACCTGCACCGGGAGATTCTGACCTCCGTCGGGCTACCGATCGACTATCGGGCAAACGCCTGGTCGTCTTTGCTCGACGGGATGAGGATGGACAAGAAGTCGCGTGGGTCGCTGCTGCGATTCATCGTGCTTGACGGGATTGGCCGGCCCGGTCTGTTGGCAGGGCCCGACCCCGCTCTGCTCGTGTCGGCCTACGCGGAGGTGAGTCGTGACCAGTGACGTGGGTGGCGGGTCCAACCCGCCCGGCGGCGAGAGAGCAGCGACCGGCGGGAGCCTCACCCCGTTGTGGGTGCTGAACGGGCCAAACCTGTCCCGGCTCGGGAGTCGGGAACCGGACGTCTACGGAGTGCTGACCCTGGCTGACATCGCAACCTCCTGCCGTACCCTCGGTGCCGAGTTGGGGTTCGAGGTCGACCTCCGGCAGACGGATTCCGAGGCCGAGTTGGTCGGTTGGCTGCATGCCGCCGCCGACGGCCGCATCCCGGTGGTCCTCAACCCCGCCGCGTTCACGCACTACTCCTACGCTCTGCGCGACGCGTGCGCTCAGCGCACCGCGGACCTTATTGAGGTGCACCTGTCGAACCCGGCGGCGCGCGAGGAGTTCCGTCATACCAGCGTCATCGCAGGGGTGGCCACAGGGACCATCGCCGGCTTCGGGGCCGAATCCTACCTGCTCGCCATTCGCGCAATCGCCGGGCGCCGGTCCGACCAGACAGCGGGTGCGCCGGCATCGGCGGACCCCGGCGGCCACTCATGAGCGTCGACCGTGACGGCTGGCCGTCTGACACCCGAGAGCGGCTGCACGTGCTCAAGAACCGGTGGCAGGCCGTGACGGATCAGTTGGCCGCGGCCGACCTGCACGGCCTGCTTCTGACCGACCCCAGCGATGTCCGGTGGCTGACCGGCTTCTCGGGCAGCAACGGCGCCGCGCTCGCGATCGCGGGTTCGGCCCCGCAACTCGCCACCGACGGCCGCTACGCAGAGCAGGCGGCCGTGGAGTGTCCCGGGGTCGGTCTGCTCATCACCCGGCAACTCGTGGAGCAGCTGCTTATGCGGCTGCGAGACCATTCGGTCACCAACCTCTGCGTTGACCCCGTGTCGATGACGCTCGCCCAGTTCCGCATGCTCGGCGCGCACCCGTCGATGTTCGGCGTCCGCGTAAGCGAGGTTGACTCTCCTCTGGCCCAACTGCGCCAGACCAAGGACGGCAGTGAGATTGCCAGTCTGCGAGAGGCGTGCCGGATTTCCACCGAGGTCCTGCGGGTGGTGGTGCAGGAGGTTCGAGTGGGGATGACCGAACTCGAGGTGGCACGGATGCTGGAGTTGACGATGGGCGAACTCGGCGCCTCCGATCGCGCCTTCACCACGATCGTGGCAACCGGGCCAAACGGCGGCGAACCACACCATGCCCCGACCCCGCGCACGATCGAGGCGGGCGATTTCGTCACCATCGACTTCGGCGCTTTAGTGGATGGCTACCACGCGGACTGCACCCGGACCGTGATCGTCGGTGGCGACCCGGCGGACTGGCAGGCCGAGATCTACCAAGCGGTGCAACAGGCGGCCGAGGCTGGCCGCGCAGCTGCGGTGCCGGGGGCGGACACCAAGACGGTCGATGCTGCTGCTCGCGCGGTGATTTCGACCGCCGGGTTCGGCGAGTTTTTTGTCCACGGCCTGGGTCACGGCGTGGGCCTGGACATCCACGAGTCGCCGATGTTGGGTGCCGCGACGGCAGGTACGCTGTCTGCTGCTGTCCCCATCACCGTCGAGCCCGGGATCTACCTGCCCGGTAAGGGCGGGGTCCGGATCGAGGACACCTGTCTGGTCGGCGACGGGGGACTGGAAATCATGACGGACTTCCCGCGCGACCTGCTGCGTGTGGACTAGCGAAAGAGGCGCGGATGGCGACGACGAACGATCTGAAGAACGGTTTGGTCCTCAAGATCGACGGGAACCTCTGGGCGGTAGTGGACTTCCAGCACGTCAAGCCCGGCAAGGGCGGCGCCTTCGTGCGGACCAAGCTTAAGAACGTCCTCACCGGCAAGGTCGTCGACCGCACCTTCAACGCGGGAGTGAAAGTCGAGACAGCCAGCGTCGACAAGCGCACGATGCAGTACCTCTACAAGGATGGCGAAGACTGGGTGTTCATGGACGTCCAGAACTACGACCAACTCCCCGTGTCGGCTGCGGTCGTGGGAGAGGCGTCGAACTACCTGCTGGAGAACCAGGAAGCGATCGTTGCCGTACACGAAGGCCTGCCGATCTACATCGAGTTGCCGGCCAACGTCGAACTGACCGTTGAATACACCGAGCCCGGGCTTCAAGGCGACCGATCCTCCGGCGGCACCAAACCCGCCAGACTCGAGACAGGCGCCGAGATCCAGGTGCCGCTCTTCCTGGAGAACGGCGAGCGGATTCGGGTGGACACGCGCGACGGGTCGTACCTGGGCCGCGCCTAGTGGCAGCCCGCAGCAAGGCCCGCAAACGCGCGCTGGACGTCCTCTATGAGGCCGACATCCGGGGAGTTGATCCGGTGGAGGTGCTCACCCTGCACGAAGCCGAGGCGACCTCGCCGATGAACGCCTACGTGCGCGAGGTCGTCACCGGGGTAACCGACCACCGTGGCCGCATCGACGACCTGATCTCGACCTACGCCGAAGGTTGGACCCTGGACCGGATGCCCGTGGTCGACCGAAACATCCTGCGGCTGGGCTGTTGGGAGGTCATGTGGGGAGACGTGCCCGACCCGGTTGCCCTCTCGGAGGCGGTCGCGTTGGCCACCTCGCTGTCCACAGACGACTCACCCGGATACATCAACGGGGTCCTGGGGCGGCTGGCCAAGGTCAAACCGCGCCTGAACCTCGGCTGACACCATCGCTTGGAGGCGGAAGCCCGCGCATCGATTCCGACGGACGGTGCGCCGTCGTCGATTCGTGGCGGCGGAAGACGAACGAAGGATGTGAGCGGGGTCGATTTGTCGTATCGTCTGATATGTGTGCGGCGGGTTTTCTTGCTGTGCCCTGACTCGGCGACCGTGATTTGGCTTCAGCGGAGCCTCGGAGGAGGTCGATATGCTGGGCCACAGGCTCCGCCGGAGACCTCCGCTGCACGATGTCGATGGAGATGCCGGTACCTCGCTGGTTGAGGCCATGATCGCGATGTTCGTGATCGCGACTGTCTTCGGGGGACTCG
>JAUPKM010000595.1 GCA_030837445.1 Actinomycetota bacterium | reverse complement strand
TCGTCGCGCTGGCCCTGGTCAGCCCCGAATACGTGGTGAGTGAGTGACATGAACACGCCCCCTTCGAACGCGCGCGCGAGTGCCGGAGACCTGTCCCGTCGACGCTTCCTGCAGTGGAGTGGGGTCGCGGCCGTCGGCGCCTTGACGGCAGGTGCGACCAACCTGACGATGGCCGAGGTGGCCGCCGCCGCGCAGCAGCGGCCACTGCCGGCAGGCACGCCGATTCTTGTCGTGGTCACCCTCTACGGTGGCAATGACGGGTTGAGCACGGTCGTCCCCTACCAGGACCCGGCGTACGCGGCGGCTAGACCGGGGATCGCGCTGTCTGCCCAGGAGGTGCTGCCGATCGGGGAGGGTCTCGGGCTGAACGCCAGCATGACTGGTTTCAAGCGACTCTGGGATGCGGGTCGGCTCGCCGTCGTGCGGGGGGTCGGCTACCCACGGCCGGACCATTCGCACTTCAGCTCGATGGCGATCTGGCAGTCCGGATCGCCGGGTAGCGCGAGGAACACGGGCTGGCTGGGCCGGTGGCTGGACTCGGCCGGCGACGATCCGATGCTCGCGATCAATATCGGTTCGACCATGCCGCCGTTGCTGGCCGGCGCCAGCCGGGCCGGATCCGCTCTCCCGGTGGGGGGTTTGCGACTGCCCACCGGCTCATTGGCGGATCAATGCCAGCTGCTGGTCGGAGTGCCCACGGCACACGCCCGAGACGCTTTTGTGGCACGTTGGAATTCCGCCAACGTCACCCCGCGGGGGCGATGGACAACTTCCTGGCGGCGCCTGAACAGGCGACGCCCGCGGGAATCCGGCTCGGCGTACGCCGCTCGCGCGGCGACTGCCTACAACCGCTACCTGGCCGAGCGAGGGAAGGCGCGCGAGCAAGCGCTCGCGGGGTGGACTCGTGCCAACACCGGGCGGTCGGGGACGCCACTGCAGGAGCGGGCGGCCCGCAGCGTGGCGGACCTGTTCACGATCGGGGCCACTGTTGGGGATGCGCTGGCCGCAGAGCCGGCTGCGGGTCCGGAACTCCCCGTCGCCGGTGGCGGTAATGCCGGGGGTGAGGACGAGCTGAGCCAGCAACTGGACGTGGTTGCGAGGTTGATCGCCGGGAATGCGCCGACCCGGGTCTGGTCGGTCTCGCTGGGCGGGTTCGATACGCACGCAGCTGAGCGCAGCGCCCAGTCGCGACTCGTGGGGCACGTGTCGAGCGCGGTCGAGGCGTTCCTGGGTCGGCTGGCCGGTACGAGTAGGGCCAACGACGTGACGGTGCTTGTGTATTCGGAGTTCGGACGTCGGGTGAAGGCGAACGCCTCCGACGGCACCGACCATGGCACAGCCGGTCCGGTCTTCGTGGCCGGACCGAAGGTCCGCGGCGGCTTCTACGGTGAGCAGCCGTCATTGACCGCGTTGGACGCCGGCGACCTGTTTGTCACCACGGATTTCCGAGACATCTACGCGACCCTGCTGGAGGGGGTGTTGGCAACACCGGCCGATCGGATATTGGGGCAGTGGCGGGGCCGGACGCCGCTGCTGCGCGGCTAGCTCCGGGCCGTCGCCACAGTGAGGTACCCCCACGGGGACCGGGCACCGAGGTAGTCCTGCCGGGCGGCCACGATGTCGAACCCCGTCGCCTGCAGTAGTTCCAGCGGTTCCCGGGTGAGGTGGCAGCCGCCCGCGAGACGTCGTTGGATCGGTTCCAGTAGGCGCTGGCTGGTGGCCATCGCAGTTTCTGGGGCGCGCCCATGTTCGGCGATCAGCAGGGTGCCGCCGGGCCGCAGTACCCGCCGGATCTCTGACAGCGTGGCCGCCGGATCCTCGACGGTGCACAGGGTGAAGGTCGAAACGGCGGTGTCGCAACTGCCGGCGTCGGCCACGATCTCGGAGCCTGACAGCTCCACGAATGTCACCGGCAGTGCCCGCTGACGAATCCGCTTGCCAGCCAGTTCCCGCATCTTTGGCGCGGGTTCTACCGCGAACACCCCGGTCACCGATGACGGGTAGTGGCTCAGATTGGTGCCGGAGCCGAACCCGATCTCAAGCACCTCACCATGTGCGGGACCGAGGAGCCGGTCGCGGATCTTGTCGAAACCAGCCGACCCGCACATGCGATCTATCGCCCGCGGCAGGAAGA
The DNA here is from genome assembly GCA_030837445.1 of Actinomycetota bacterium. Lineage (GTDB taxonomy): Bacteria > Actinomycetota > Actinomycetes > S36-B12 > UBA10799 > JACJWR01. The sequence continues at coordinate 1,001 of JAUPKM010000595.1, read as the reverse complement.
CGTCGTTGTACAGGCCCATCCGGTCAGCATGACATGTGCGGGGTTTGGGGTGTCGCCACCGGTGGTTGCCTGACAGAATCGGGCTATGACGACGGATGAGCACACCGGCATGGAGATTCTCGATCAGGACGAGTGCTGGCGGCTACTGGAATCGGAACAGTTCGGGCGGCTGGCGGTATCGGTAGGTGGACGTCCGGACATCTTTCCGTTGAACTACGTGGTGCACGAAAGCTCCATCTTCGTTCGCACAGCGGAGGGTTCGAAACTTGTGTCGCTGGCCATCAATCAGGCGGCGGCGTTCGAGATCGACGGCTACGACGAAGCCACCAATGAGGCCTGGAGTGTGGTTCTGCACGGTGCCGCCCGGATGATCGAGCATGGACCGTTGGAGGAGATCGCCGAGACCCTGCCGCTGTTCACCTGGAACACGGCGCCCAAGCACAGGTTCGTTCAAGTGCAGCCGCACTCGGTCTCGGGCCGACGATTCGTGGCCGAGGGGCGGCACTGACTCGCCCTGCCGATCATGGACCTTTCTGGCGGAGGACGGACCCGCCCACAGCCGCTACCCGAAATCGTCGAGCCGGTGGAGTTGTGTCTTGCCGACGGTCGGATCAACCCTGCGGCTGTCGGGTTTTCCCGACAGCCGGTCCACATCTCCAACCTGCACGGTTGGGGGCGTAACAAACGTTGGGAATACTGGGGTCTGATCACTCCTCGGCACATCCTGGGACTGACCCTGTCCAGCCTGGACTACCTCAAGGCGCACCAGTTGTACGTCTATGACCGGATGACCGGTAGCGAAGTTGTCTGCGAAGCCATTGCGCCGCCGTGGGCCCCGGCGTTGCTGCCCAACACGCCAGGTCCGCTGACGGCGCGCGTCAGCGCAGCGAAACTGACGATGACTTTCGCGGATGTTCCCGGCGGCACCAGGCTGAGCGTGCGCAGTGCCCGAGTGAACGCCGATCTGGTGGCGGCCGACGGCGGCGACAGCCTTGGCGTTG
>JAUPKM010000594.1 GCA_030837445.1 Actinomycetota bacterium | reverse complement strand
TGGCTGGGCTGCGCTGGTGGAATGTCCGCCACCCGCGTGACTATGCGGCTCGGATATCGACCGGATTACCAGTCGCCGGAGCCGAGATTCTGTCGGATCGTGAGCGTGAAATCGAGCGGCGGATGTTGGGCATCCGGCTGGCCGAGGGGCTGCCAGTGGGCGGCCTGGACCCTGAGCAGGTGGCGCGCATCGTGACCGAAGGGCTGGCCCGGCAATGCAGCGGCCCCGACGGGTCCGACCGGATGGTCCTGACCCGTCGGGGCCGATTGCTTGCCGATGCGGTTACCAGGGAACTACTTGGCGTCCTTTAGGACAACGGCGCTGGTCGCCTTGTCCGAGATCAGGCATTGGCGTCGTTCGTCCCACAACGGCCACAGGACCCCGATGTAGCAGATGGCGAAGTCGAAGCCGAGCAGCCACTGGCGCAGGAACAGCCACCAGAAGCCCTTGTACTGACCCGAATTGCTATCCACCGTGGTGATCTTCATGGCTGATTTGCCGATGGACTTACCGGTCTTGCTCTGGCGGTAGCAGGTGTTCCAGAACAGCCACGCGAGCACCAGTAGGAAGCCCACGAAGTACCAGACCCAGAAGAATGCGTTGAACGGCGGTTCGTTCATCGTTGTGATGGTCGTGCCATTGCTCAGAGTGGTGGTGGTGCCGGAGTTGAGTGCGCCCCAGTTGATCCCGAACAGCAACGGCAGGAAGAAGATGATCGGCGGAATACCGTCGATGATGTAGGCGACGACTCGCAAGTGCCAGGGCGCATACTGCTGGCCGTTGGGGGCGAAACCTCGTGCGGCCGGTGGGGCTTGAGGGTAGCTGGGGACGCCCGCGGGCGGATTCGGGTCGGTCATGGTGGTTCCTTTCGGCTAGGCGGAGGAATCTCCCGGTCAGGACGCGACTGGCTGATGGTTGAACTGCCGGTACATGTGCGACATGAAGAGCCCCATGAACGGAATCGTGAACAATCCGACGAGCCCGAAGCTCCAGTAGGAGACTGTCCAAGCGATTCCGAAGATCAGCAGGGTCAAAACGGCCACGCCCTTGTTCGCCGTCACCATCCGGTAACTCTGGCCCAGCGAAGCCCCGACGCCGGGGCCGGTGTCCAGCGCCACGTACTGGGAGAACTGCCAGATCCAGGCCACGAACAGTCCCGGCAGGATGCAGGCGATGATTCCGAAGAACATGCAGATCCAAAATACGATCGTGACGAGGATGTACTGCCAGAAGTTCGTGGGCGTCCAAAGGTCGCTGAATTCGGGAGTTTCACCTCGGGTGAGCTTGAGCGACGCCTGGATGATTCCGACGATCACAACGGCAGAGACCAGGGCCATCACGAGCGTGACGATCAATGTGCCCAGCGCGAATCCACCGACTCGGGCGACACACTCGGCCGCCTGCTGTTGGGTGAGGTTTCCGCTGCAGTCGTCCACTCCGCCGTCGAGGATACTGTTCAGCAGCCAGTCGAGGATGCGGATCACCACCAGGATGGCAGCCATCGACACGAGCACCGCCCAGTTCTGGCCGAACTTGGCGAACGCCCAACTGAAGGCGGCGCCGATGTCGGGGCCGCCGCTGCCCGGGTACATGGGTGTTGCGGCGCCCGCGGGGTTCAGCGGTGGTGGCGGTGGCGGCGGTGGTGTGCTGGCGGGCGGAGGGGGTGGCGGGGTCGGTGGCCGGTCGCCGGCCGAGCCATCGTCCGGTGTGCCTGCGGCGGTGCCGTCTTCTGTCACGATTCTGCCTTTCGTCCGGAGGTGGCGGCGCCCGCCCGTGGCGACGGGCCGCCGTGGATCGTCGCTCGTCTGTCAGGGTGCGACGGGCTGGTGCTGCAGCGTCCGGTAGGCAAAGGCCTGCGCCAGCACGATGACGGGTACCGCCACCAGCAATCCCAGACCGCAAAGCAGAGCGCCGACAAAGGCGATCAGCATGCCCACCAGGTAAATCAAGATGAGTGGTCCGAGATTGGCGCCGACGAAGTTCCAACTGGCCTTGATCGAGTCGACCGCACCCATATTCCGGTCGATGATGAAGAAGAGGAAGTACTGCGTCATGAACGCGATGATTATCCCGGGGATGTAGCAGAGCAGGAAGCCGATCGAGACTGCGACCGCAACCAGGAAGCTCGCGCCAACGATCCGGCCGAGCCGGTCGGTGGCGAAGAACGACTTGAATTCGACCTTCTGGCCGGCCGACACCCCCAGCGCCCCGCGGATCACCTCCGATTGAACGATGTATCCGTAGGCGCTGAAGATCAAGCCCATCACCGCCGACAGCAGGAGGGTGCCGAGGAAACCCATTGCCAGGATCCCGCTGCTGCCCGTGTAGTTGTACTGACCGGTGGTCGGGTCGTAGACCATGCTTCCGCCAGACGATCCCATCAGCCCGACGCCGAAGAAGATCGCGTAGAAGATCCCGTAGAGCACCAGCCCGACGACGGCGAACACTGCGAATGCCGCAATGAATGCCCCCCAGTTCTCGGTGAACTTCTTCCAAGCCCAGTTGTAGGCGTTGCCGACCGAGAAATTCAGCGGTGCGCCGCCGCCCTGGCCGTACGGGGGTTGGCCGCCGCCGTAGGGAGGCTGGCCGCCGTACGGGGGTTGGCCGCCGCCCTGACCGTACGGTGGTTGCCCGCCGTAGGGAGGCTGGCCGCCACCCTGACCGTACGGTGGTTGGCCGCCGTAGGGAGGCTGACCGCCGCCTTGACCGTAGGGCGGCTGGCCGCCGCCTTGTTGGCTCTGAGCCCCGAATGGAGGTTGGCCACCGTAGGGGGGTTGTCCACCCTGTTGGCCCTGAGCCCCATAGGGCTGCTGTCCGCCGCCTTGGCCACCGTAGGGCGGTTGACCGCCCTGCTGGCCTTGGTCGGGGTATCCGCCCTGTGGGGGCTGGCCGCCCTGACCGTAGGGCTGCTGCCCTTGCTGCCAGCCCTGTCCACTCTGCTGGCCGGGCGCACCGTACGGGGGCTGTCCCGCTGGTTGGCCCTGACCCGGGTAGCCGCCCTGGGCGGGCTGGCCTGGAGCGCCGTAGGGGGGTTGGCCCTGACCCGGCGGCGGTGGTTGCTGCGGTGGCTCCTGGCCGTACGGAGGCTGAGGCGGTCCCTGACCTGGCGGCGGGGGCGGCATCTGCGACATGGATCCTCCTGATCCGAGGTGAACCTCGGGCAATGCCCGATTCGTAACGAAGCGTAGCCATTCAATGATCGATCATGGGGGCATTCGGCGCCGCAATTGCCCTGAGTCGTGTGGGCGGGTGGTCTGGACACTGCGGGGAAGTAGACTGGCACTCGCGGACCTCGGGTGCCAATTCGTGCCACGCGGTGGACGGGTCCGGCGGGTTCGGCGGTCACCGGTCCAGGGCGGCGATGGAGGGCAACGTGCTTGATGAACGCAAGCTTTCTGTCCTGCGCGCCATCGTGGTGGACTACGTCAACACCAGAGAACCAGTCGGCTCCAAGGCGTTGGTCGAGCGGCACCAACTCGGCGTGAGTCCCGCGACCATCCGCAATGACATGGCGGTGCTGGAGGAGGAGGGCTACATCGTGGCCCCCCACACGAGCGCCGGCCGGGTGCCGACGGACAAGGGCTACCGCTATTTCGTCGACCAGTTGACGGCATTTCGACCGCTGAGCCCCTCCGAGCGGCAGGCCATCCACACCTACCTGGGGGGCGCGGTGGACCTCGATGACACCGTTGTGAGGACGGTGAAACTGCTGTCGCAGCTCACCCACCAGGTCGCTGTTGTCCAGTACCCGTCGCTGCAACGATCCTCGATCCGACACGTGGAGGTGGTGGGTCTCGGCCCGGGTCGGCTGCTGGTCGTCGTGATCGCCGATACCGGCAGCGTCGACCAAAGATTGGTCGAGCTCAACTCCCCGCTGTCCGAGGCTGAGGTCTCCGAGATCAAGATCCTGATCAACGCTGCCTGCGCTGACGTGTCCTTCGATGCTGTGAGAGCAGCCACGGAGGGGGTAGCCGAGAGAGTTCGACCCGCGGCTGCAAACGCCGCGGCAGCAGTGGTGGCTGCCCTGGTGGATGCGGTAGGGCCGCGGCGTGACGACCGGGTGCTGATGGCCGGCACTGCCAACCTTGCCCGGGCGGGGGAGGATTTCGGTTCCGCGCTGGAGCCAGTCCTGGCCGCTTTGGAGGAGCAGATGGTGCTGCTTCGACTGCTGGGGGAGGAGACCGGTTCCGCCCCGGACCTGCAAGCCGTGTCGGTGCGGATCGGAACAGAGAACGAGGTCACCGGCCTGGCTGGCGCGTCTGTGGTGACAACCGGCTATGGCAGCAGCCACCAGGTGGTCGCCCATCTCGGCGTGGTGGGGCCGACCAGAATGGACTACGCGGCGACCATGGGCGCGGTCCATGCCGTCGCGCGGTACTTGGGCCGCATCATCGGAGATCGAATCTAACCGGCAGACCAGCACGAGCAGACCAGCAGCACCAGCCGCAACCGGCGGTCAACGAGACGAAGGCGGAACCCACAGGTGGACTACTACGAGGTTCTCGGCGTGCCACGCGACGCCACGGCCGAGGAGATCAAGCGCGCCTACCGCAAGTTGGCGCGAGAGCTGCATCCGGACGTCAACCCCGATCCGTTGACCCAGGACAAGTTCAAGGATGTGACGGCGGCCTACGAGGTCCTCTCGGATCCCGAGAAGCGGCAGATGTTCGACCTTGGTGGCGATCCGTTGGGTGGGGCGGGACCAGGCTCCGGCGGTACCGGTTTCGGTTTCGGCGACATCATGGATGCCTTCTTCGGCGGTGGCGGAAACCAAGGCCCACGCCCCCGAGTCCGGCGCGGACAGGACGCGCTTATTCAGGTGGAACTCGACCTGCAGGAGACGGCGTTCGGCACCGTGAAGGACATCACGGTGGACACCGCAATCGGCTGCCCCACCTGCCACGGTGAAGGTACCGCCGCGGGAACGGATCCCGTCACCTGCACGATGTGCCAGGGCAGGGGTCAGATCCAATCGGTGCAGCGGTCCTTCCTCGGCCAGGTGATGACCGCGCGCGCGTGCCCGCAGTGCAAGGGGTACGGCACGCTGATCCCGCATCCGTGTCCTGAATGCGCTGGCGACGGCCGGGTTCGGACCCGGCGAACCGTCTCGGTAAAGATCCCCGCGGGCGTCGAGACCGGAAACCGGATTCGACTGGCCGGCGAGGGTGAGGCCGGACCAGGTGCTGGCCCGGCAGGCGACCTCTACGTGGAGATCCACGAGCGCCCACACGAGGTGTTCAGCAGGGAGGGTGACGACCTGTTCGCCACGCTTCGGGTTCCGATGACGGCGGCGGCCTTGGGAACGACGATTCCGCTGGCGACTCTCGACGATCAGATTGAGATCCACGTTCGACCCGGTACCCAGTCGGGCAGTGTGGAGACTGTCAAGGCCGCCGGGGTGAATCGGCTCCGCGGCCATGGTCGCGGCGATCTACATGTTCGAATCGACGTGGTCACCCCGAGCAGGCTCGACGCTCGGCAGACGGAATTGCTCAAGGAACTGGCGGAACTCCGGTCGGAGGAGGCGCCGACGGGCTTCGAGGAACAACCCCGGGGAGGGATCTTCTCCCGGCTCAAGGACTCTTTCGGTGGCAAGTAGGCCGACGTATCCGGTCTACCTACTGCCAGGTCTGACCGATCCACAGCCAGGACAGCGACTGGAGTTGGCAGGACCCGAGGGGCGGCACGCGGTGGCGGTCCGACGCCACCGGATCGGGCAGGAACTCGTGCTCACTGCCGGCGATGGCTGCTGGGCGCGGGGTCCGATAGTGGAGATCAGGGGTCGAGACTCGTTGATCCTCGCCGTGCGTGAGGCGGGCCGGCAACCGGCGCCGGACCCTGCAATCACCGTCGTGCAGGCCCTACCCAAGGGTGAGCGGGCCGATCTCGCGGTGGAGTTACTGACCGAGGTCGGCGTGGATCGGATCGTGGTCTGGCAGGCGCACAGGTGCGTGGCCAAATGGGGTCCCGACAAGGTCGACCGGGGACTGGCCCGGTGGCGTCGGACGGCCGCCGAGGCAGCCAAGCAGTCGCGGCGGGTGTGGTTGCCGGTCGTCGAGGGTCCGGTCCAACTCAGCGGATTGGTGGAGATCGTCCGGTCGGCGGACCACTCCTACGTTCTGCACGAAGGCGCCGCTGCATCGTTGGTCGACGATCTGGCCGCCGCGACCGGATCGGTCGAGGCGGCCACCGGGCGGGCCGGGGTGGCGGCCGGAGAGACGTTTGCGTTGGTTGTCGGACCCGAGGGCGGAATAGACGACGAGGAGTTGGCGGAATTGGTGGCGGCCGGGGCGGATGAGGTTCGGCTCGGACCGACGGTGTTGCGTACCTCCACCGCTGGCGCGGTGGCGGCCACTTTGGTCAGCGCTGCGATCGGACGACTGAGTCGGGACCGCCCCCAGGGCAGCGGATCAACGGGTAAGCCGTCATGATGGAGCCATGAGCGACTGTCTGTTCTGCGGAATCGCCGCAGGTGAGATCCCTGCCGAGATCGTCTACTCCGACGGCGCGATCGTGGCCTTCCGAGACCTAAATCCGCAGGCTCCGACCCACGTTCTGGTGATCCCTCGGGAGCACCATGTGGACGCCGCCCATCTCGCGGCCGCGAATCCCGCGCTGTTGGGCCGGCTGGCCGGCGTGGCGGCCGAAGTCGCCGAGTCCGATGGCCTCGGTGGCGGCTACCGATTGGTGTTGAACAGCGGCGCTGATGCGGGCCAGACCGTCAACCACGTGCACCTACACGTGCTTGGTGGCCGCCATCTGTCGTGGCCGCCCGGGTGAGTCGGGCGAGGGTGAGGCGTCGGGTGGATGGTGGCTGGGATGTCTGAGCTGAGCGCCACCGCGACCGTGGTGATCCCGTCATCGCAGCCGATGGTGGCCATGCTGGGCGTCGGCGACGAGCACCTGCGTCTGTTGGAGCGACTGCTGCCGGCGACCGACTTCTTCGTCCGCGGAAACGAGATCAGGATCACCGGTCCGGAATCTGACGTGGTACTCGCAGAACAACTCTTCGCCGAACTCCTGATCGTGTTGCGGGCGGGTCAGGGTCTCACGTCCGAAGCCGTCGAGCGTTCTATCGGAATCTTGCGTGAGAACGGCGATGTCCGGCCGGCGGAATTGCTGACGTCGAACATTCTGAGCTCCCGCGGTCGGACGATCCGCGCGAAGACGCTGAACCAAAAGCACTATGTCGACGCGATCGACGCTCACACAATCGTCTTCGGGATTGGACCGGCTGGCACGGGCAAGACCTACCTTGCGGTTGCGAAGGCGGTCCAGGCCCTGCAGTCAAAGGCGGTGAACCGGATCATCCTGACCCGCCCGGCGGTGGAGGCGGGGGAGCGGCTGGGATTTCTGCCCGGCACCCTCAGTGAGAAGATCGATCCCTACCTGCGGCCGCTGTACGACGCGCTGCACGACATGATCGACCCCGACAAGATCCCGCGACTGATGACGTCAGGCACCATCGAGGTCGCCCCGCTGGCCTACATGCGGGGTCGGACCCTCAACGATGCGTTCATCATCCTGGACGAGGCGCAGAACACTACGCCCGAGCAGATGAAGATGTTCCTGACCAGGTTGGGCTTCTCTTCCACGATGGTCGTCACCGGCGATGTCACCCAGGTAGACCTGCCGTCGGGTACCAACAGCGGACTTCGAATTGTGCAGGACATCTTGACCGGTATCGATGACGTCTCCTTTTGCCGGTTGACCAGTACCGATGTGGTCCGGCACAGGCTGGTGGGCCGGATCGTGGACGCCTATGGCCGATACGACGAACGGCAGGGTGCACCCCACTCAAGCGATCAAGGGTCGCGTCGACCAGCCCGACCGGGGGGCACCAGATGATCGAGGTCGTCAACGAGTCCGACTACCCCGTCGATGAGGTCTCGATCGCTGAGCAGGCGCGATTCGTGTTGGATCGGCTCCGAATCCACCCGCAGGCTGAACTCTCCGTGATGTTCGTCGACGAGAGCGCGATGACTGACCTGCATGTGACGTGGATGGATGAGGGTGGACCCACCGATGTGCTGAGTTTCCCGATGGACGAGTTGCGCCCGCCGCGCGAGGGCGAGCCGATGGTGGAGGGGCTGCTCGGCGACATCGTGATCTGTCCGCAGGTGGCCCATGCGCAGGCGGAGATGGCAGGTCATCACACCCGCCATGAGGTCGGGATCCTGCTGACCCACGGTTGTCTGCACCTGCTCGGCTACGACCACGCCGAGCCCGACGAGGAACGGCTGATGTTCGGACTGCAGAACAGGCTGGTTGCTGAGTGGAACGCCCTCGTGCGACTGGCCGAGGGAGAGTCTCGGTGACCGAGGCGAACGTGATTGCCCTGGTCGCCGCCATCGTCGCCGAGATCGTGGCCGGCGTTCTGGTGGCCATTGAAGCTGCGGTCTCCAGGATGAGCCGGGTGCGGGCGGAACAGCTGGTGGCCGAGGGCCGACCCGGTGCCACCCGGTTGATGCCGATCGCCCGCGACCCGGCCAGATTCGTGAACGCGCTGCTGCTGGTGCGGATGGCACTGACAGTGTTGGCAGTCGCGTTGGTGATGATGATCCTCGTGCAGAGCGGCAAGTCGCCGGGAACCGCCCTGCTGGTGACCACCGTGGTGATGGTGATCGCGAACTTCATCCTGCTCGGGGTCGCGCCCCGCACCCTGGGGCAGCAGCACGCAGATGCGCTCGCGCTGCGCTCGGCGGGCCTGGTGCGGGCGCTGGCGGCGCTCGTCAGTCCGCTGACCCGGTTGCTGATTCTGCTCGGAAATGCGGTGACTCCGGGCAAGGGGTACCGGCAGGGACCGTTCGCAACCCAAGCGGAACTGCGCGAGATGCTGGACCGGGCGCGGGAGAATCTGGTGATTGAGCCCGACGAGCAGCGAATGCTGCATTCGGTGTTCGAGCTAGGGTCCACGCTGGTCCGCGAGCTGATGGTGCCCAGGACTGAAATGGTCTGGATCGAGCGCAGCAAGTTGCTTCGACAGGGGCTGTCGCTGTCGCTGCGGTCGGGCTTCTCACGCATCCCGGTGGTGGGGGATGATCTGGACGACATTGTCGGCGTGCTGCACATCAAGGATGTGGTGAGTCGGATCCACGAGGATGACCAGGCCGCTGACTCAGTCCAGGTGGCTGAAGTGATGCGGCCGGCGATGCTGGTCCCCGATTCGAAGCCGGCAGACGACCTGCTGCGGGAATTCCAGGCGAGCCGCACCCATCTGGCGCTGCTGGTCGATGAGTACGGTGGCACCGCCGGCCTGGTCACGGTGGAGGACATCCTGGAGGAGATCGTCGGCGAAATCACCGACGAGTACGACCTGGCCGAGATCCCCGACTGTCGTCAGTTGGGTCCGGGGGACTATCGGATCAGTGCGCGGATGAGTATCGATGACTTCGCCGAGCTGACTGGGCTCACCGTGACATCGGAATCCGAGGGGGTGGACACGGTCGCCGGCCTGCTCGCCCGCCGACTCGGGGTGGTGCCGATCCCGGGGAGCGAAATCACCGTTGGCAACTTCCGCTTGACCGCAGAAGATGCCGAGGGTCGCCGGAACAAGGTCGCGACCATTCGCGTGATCCGGGCCATCGACAACCCGCCGGAGCCCCGCCGAACAGCGTCGAACAACCGAGATGGGAAGTAATGGCATGCGTGCAGATGATGCGAAACTCGTGACCTTGGCCAGGGGTGCTCGAGGGCGGATCAGTGCCGATGCCGGCGCCGCTCTCCGAGATGACACAGGCCGGACCTACTCCGCAGCTGAAGTGCGGTTGCCGTCGCTGACGTTGACGGCCGTTCAGCTCGCGGTTGCCCAAGCGGCCGCGGCCGGTGCCCGGGGGGTCGAGGCGGTGGTGGTGGTCAGCGACGCCCCGGTGGTGGAGGAAGCCTCCTTGACCTGTGTTCGAGATCTGGGTGGACCTGGGGTGGCGTACCTGTTGTGCGACGCGGCCGGTGCCGTGGTCGAGGAGATCACGACGTGACGTTCCGATCCGGATTTGCGTGCCTCGTTGGCCGCCCCAACGTGGGGAAGTCAAGTCTCACCAACGCCCTGGTCGGTCAGAAGGTGGCCATCACTTCGGAACGGCCGCAGACCACGAGGCATGCCATCCGCGGAATCGTCAACCGGGACGCTGCGCAATTGATATTGGTGGACACGCCCGGACTGCACAAGCCCAGGACCTTGCTGGGCGAACGGCTGAACGACATCGTCCGGACGACGTGGTCGGAAGTTGACACCGTCGGGCTGGTACTCCCCGCGGACCAGAAGCCAGGACCCGGCGACCGGTATCTGGCGGAGCAACTTGCCAGCCTCCGTCGGGCCGGGGTGGTGTTGGTCGTCAACAAGATGGACCTGGTGGACAAAGCCAGCGGTGCTGCGGTGCTCGCCGCGGCGCACGCAATGTGTCTGGCTGCCGGTCTGACTCCCGATGACGTCGTGCCGGTGTCGGCGCTATCCGGGGACAACGTCGAAGTTCTCGGGGATGTGCTGGTGGCCAGTCTGCCGGCGGGCCCGGCT
>JAUPKM010000089.1 GCA_030837445.1 Actinomycetota bacterium | reverse complement strand
CGGCGGAGGAAGTTGTCGAGGTCGACGGGTACTGCGGGTTCGGTCGTCATGCGCCGGGACCGCCCTCCAGCTCCCGAGTCAGCGATGCGACTACGTCGCGTAGATCGCCGCCGTCGGCCACGATCTGCAGATGCCGCTGGTAGGAACCGCCGTGGTTCACGATCTCGTTGATGCTGTCCAACTCGTCGGCGCAGCCGAGCTCGACGGCGAGCGGCCGCAACCGGGAGGTCAGTTCCGCCAGGTCGTCGCCCAACCGGCGGGTTCGGCCGTGCTCGTCGAGGATGATCTCGGCATCCAGGCCGTAGCGCGCGGCCCGCCACTTGTTCTCACGCACCACCCAGCTGGGCCGGATCGGCGGCCGACCGCCGGAGTCCATCGTCCGGTCGAACCAGGTCACCAGGCACTGCGCCAGGGCAGCAACCGCGGTTATCTCCTGCATCGTCGGGATGCCGTCGCACATCCGGAGTTCGACGGTGCCGAACCCGGGGTGCGGGCGGATGTCCCACCAGACCTCCCGCACGGTCGAGATGCTGCCGGCCCGAATCAACGCGTCCAGGAACCGCTCGAACTCACCCCAACCAGTCAACTGAGGCGGTAGTCCCGCGGTGGGCATCACCTCGAAGACCTTGGTCCGCGCGCTGGCCAGGCCGGTGTTCTCGGATTCCCAGTACGGACTCGAGCAGGACAGCGCCAGCAGGTGCGGGAGGTAGGTGGTGAGACCGTTGACCGTCTGGATCGCCTTCTCGCCGGAGCGGACCCCGACATGCACATGGACGCCGTGGATCATCAGCCGCCGAGCTGGCCACTGGATGTCCTCCACCAACTGGTGGTAGCGGGGGTTCGGGCTGACGATCAGGTCGGTCCATTCGGCGAACGGGTGGGTGCCGGACGACATCAGCTTCACGTTCCGGGCGGCCAGCAGTGGCCGCAGTTCGGCGATCGTCCCCTCGAGGTCGGCGCGCGCCTCAGCAGGTGTCTCGCAGATCCCGGTGATGACCTCGATGCTGGACTCGAAGAGTTCGTGTTTGGCCTTCGGGTGCTCGTTGCCTGGGTGCCCGCGCCCCATTTCGCCGAGAACCTCCACCGAGCACGCCACTGGCAGACCGGAATCGTTGTCCACGGCCCAGTACTCGACTTCGACGCCGAGCGTGCTGCGGGGAGATGAGTTGAAGTCCATGGCACGACGCTAGTGGCAACTCGACGGTCATGCCCGCGACTGCGGATATCGGCCCCCACCGGTGCCACTCCGCCCGGCTCCCGTATGCTGGTGCAGCCCACTTCGGCACGTCGATTCACGCTAGCCCCCATCGTCTAGCGGCCTAGGACGCCGCCCTTTCAAGGCGGTAGCGCGGGTTCGAATCCCGTTGGGGGTACGCGCCACACGCATTGCGTGTCTGGCCCCGTAGCGCAGTTGGTTAGCGCGCCGCCCTGTCACGGCGGAGGTCGCGGGTTCGAGTCCCGTCGGGGTCGCCAATGGGCCGGTACGCCGGCCCATTGCTGTGCGGAGCCGCTGCTGCGGCCCATCCGTGCAGGGCCAGGTAGCTCAGTTGGTACGAGCGCCCGCCTGAAAAGCGGGAGGTCGCCGGTTCGACCCCGGCCCTGGCCACCAACTCAGTGTTTGGATTCCTCCGCGCGTGGGTAGATACAAGCCACGGAATGGCCGCGCCTCCGACAATCTTCGCGGATTTGTTTGAAGGGTACGACCATGAGGAAAATGAACCGTCGCACGGCCACCGGAACCCTGGCGGCACTCGTCTTCGCTGCTCTGACCGCAGTCGGCATCGCCGCGGCCGGTCCGGCAGCAGCCGAGGCACCCGCCATGGCGATGGGCTCGATCTACCAGACCACTTCCGCCGTCAGCCCGATCCGCGCTCGCCCTGCGGTTGTGCGCCTTGCACCGGCACAGCGGAACGCCGTGCCAAACCAACAAGCGCTCAACGAACTAGGTCAGTCCGGTCTACCGCTCCGCTAGCGCCTCCCAGTTCACCCGAGATCGAACCGATCGAGGCTCATGACCTTGTTCCAGGCAGCCACGAAGTCGTGGGCGAACTTCTCGCCAGCGTCGTCGCTGCCGTAGACCTCCGCGAGGCCACGCAGTTGGGAGTCCGAACCGAACACGAGATCAACTCTGCTGGCGGTCCACTTCGGTTCATCGGTCAGGCGATCGCGACCTTCGAACGTCTGTGCTGCCTCCGACGTGGGCTGCCAGGTCGTGCCCATGTCGAGCAGGTTGACGAAGAAGTCATTCGTCAACGTCTCGGGTCTACTAGTGAGCACCCCCAGCGAAGTCCGCTGGAAGTTCGCATTCAGGACTCGCAGACCGCCCACCAGAACCGTCATCTCGGGGGCCGTGAGGGTCAGCAGGTTCGCCTGATCGATCATCAGCTGCTCTGCCGCCTGGTCGTGCCCGGTGCCGAGGTAGTTGCGGAAGGCGTCCGAGGTTGGCTCAAGTACTGCGAACGACTCCACGTCGGTCTGATCCTGGCTGGCGTCCGTGCGCCCCGGGGTGAACGGGACTTGGATGTCTTGACCGGCGGTCCGAGCGGCCTGCTCGACGCCGGCGCAGCCGCCCAGCACAATCAGGTCGGCCAGCGATACCTGCTTCGCACCGCCTGCCTGCGAACTGTTGAACTCGCCTTGGATCCGCTGAAGCGTCTGCAGCACCGTCGCCAACTCGGTCGGGTTGTTGACCTCCCAGCCGTTCTGAGGGGCGAGCCGAATCCTCGCTCCGTTGGCTCCGCCGCGTTTGTCGCTGCCTCGGAAAGTCGACGCGGAAGCCCAGGCGGTCGAAACGAGTTGGGAAAT